>JBBDQP010000026.1:0-15942 GCA_040905965.1 Acidimicrobiia bacterium | reverse complement strand
AGATGGAAGAGCGCGAACGACAGATTCTTGCCCTGGCAGGGATGGTGAGGCGATGACCGCCTCAGCGCTCATCGGAGCCGCAGTGGCGGTTCTGACGGCAGGCTTGCTTCGGTCGGGGAGCGCCTCACTCGTACGGACACCGCGCGCCGACGCGCTGCACGATGCTTCGGAAGGATCCGCCGGCGCCGAGCGCGTCGCCCGACTGCTCGAACATGCGGAGTTGATCGTGCCGTCGATCAACATCGTCCATTCGATACTCGTGGTGTTGGCTGCGGTCCCGAGCACCTGGGCGATCAGCGTCACGAACACTGGGCTGACGACGGCGTTCCTTCTTGGTGGATTGGTGATCGGGCTGAGCCTCGTCGCCGATCTGATCCCTCGGATGCTGGGACGGGCGCGGCCTCGCACGCTGGCGTATCGGCTCTCATGGTTGCTGGCGGCCGCGATCGCCCTTGGCTCGCGGGCCGCAGAGATCCTGTGGGACCAGGGCGAAGGTGAAGAGCACGAAGAGGACGAGGATGACGAAGAAGAAGTCGACCTGATCGAATCGGTTCTGCTCTTCTCCGAGACGATCGTCCGCGAAGTGATGGTCCCGCGCACCGACATGGTGACCGTGGATGCCGAGGCCAGCCTGGGCGTGCTGCTCGATTTGATCGAGGCGACCGGCTATTCGCGCATCCCGGTGGTCGGTGAGGGGATGGATGATGTCGTTGGGCTTGTCATCGCCAAGGATCTCCTCCCGCGTCTCGCCAACGGCAACCGCCCTGACGTCGTCTCGGAAGTGATGCGTCCCGTCGACCACATACCCGAAACCAAGCGCGTTCCTGAGCTGTTGCGTGATATGCAGGTCTCGAAGTCGCACATGGCGATCGTGGTCGACGAATTCGGCGGTACCGCCGGTCTCGTGACGATCGAAGATCTACTTGAAGAGCTGGTCGGTGAGATCGTGGACGAGTACGACGACGACGAGTTGTTGTTCGAGGACCTCGGTGACGGTTCCTGGAAAGTCGACGGACGCCTGTCGGTCCACGACCTGTCGGAGATGCTCGATACCGAACTTCCGAGTGACGAGTGGGACACGGTGGCCGGGCTGGTGCTGGGATTGGCCGGGCGTGTTCCGCGCGAGAGGGAGACATTCGACGCCGAAGGCATGAGGTTCACCGTCCGGCGCGTCCAGGGCCGCCGCGTGCAGGAGGTCGTCGTCCAGCCGATGCCTGCGCCCGAGCCTTCGGAGCCGAGGTGAAATCCGGGTTCGTGCCGGTCGTCGGCCGCCCGAACGTTGGAAAGTCGACTCTTGTCAACGCTCTCGTCGGCCAGAAGGTGGCAATCACGTCGACCCGTCCCCAGACGACCCGCAACGCCATCCGGGGAGTACTCACTCTGGGCTCAGACGGGGCCACGTCGGCTCAGATCGTCTTCGTCGACACGCCCGGGCTGCATCGGCCGCGAACGGAACTCGGCAACAGACTCAACGGCCTGGTGTACGGAACGCTGTCAGAGGCCGATGTCGTGGTCTTCGTCATCGATGCCACGCAGCCGATCGGTCCCGGTGACCGCCGGATCGCAGAGCGCCTCGGGCAGTCCGGTACGGAGGTCGTCGTCGTCGTGAACAAGACCGACGCGGCAGGCCGGGGCGAGGTGGTCGCCCAACTGACCGAAGCCGCCGCGTGGGATTTCGGTGCCTACGTGCCGCTGAGCGCGCTCGAATCCTCCAACCTCGACCCGCTTGTCAGCGAGATCGTGGAACGTTTGCCCGACGGCCCTCAGTATTTTCCGGGCGGAGAGGTCACAGACCAGCCTGAACACGTCCTCGTTGCCGAAATCGTTCGAGAGAAGTTCTTGGAGAGGCTCAGAGAGGAGCTGCCGCATTCGCTGGTGGTGCTCACCGAGGCCATGGAAACCCGTGAGGACGGGCTGTTGTGGATTTCCGCTCGCGTGGTGGTCGAACGACGGTCACAGCGTGGAATCGTCATCGGCAAGGGTGGCACCCTTCTGCGCGACGCAGGTACGGAAGCGCGGATCGAACTCGAGGCGATCTTCGGGACGAAGGTGCACCTCGATCTCAGAGTCAAGGTCGAACCCGAATGGCAGTCGACGCCCGACCTGCTGGACCGACTCGGATTCGAGAAATCATGACGTGGTTTCGCGGTGTCCAACGCCCCTTCCATTCGGCCGGGTAGGGTCCGCACCGTGGCATCGACGGTGATCGATCGCGCCGAACGGCTCGCCGAACTGGCTTTCGATGGTCGACTCGCCGAGGCGAGCCTCGAACTCGGGCGTTTCGTCGATCCCGACCTCGATCCTGTCGTTTCCCTCGCCCGTCTCGATGCGATGGCTGCTCGCGTCAGGGGCGAGACCCACCTCGCGCTACGTCGAGTGATCGCGATCGAGGACGGGATCGGAGGCAATGTCGACGACTACCACGATCCTGCCAATTCGTTCCTCCACCGGGTGCTGGAGACGCGGCGGGGGATTCCGATCTCACTCTCCGTGCTGTGGATGGAGGTCGGTCGACGCGCAGGCATGGAGATGGTCGGCGTCGGCCTTCCTGGGCACTTCGTGGTGTACGCCGGGGGCCAGATGGTTGATCCGTTCCACTACGGGGAGGCCATCGGGTTCGAAGAAGCGGCAGGTCTCGTGGCCTCCGCTCTGGGCGGGTCTCCGCGGCTCGACCGGAATTGGCTCAGCCCGGTCGACACGACGGGGATCATCCAACGGATGCTGCGCAACCTCGAACTGGTGTACCGAGGGGACTCCCGCAATTCCGAGTGGGTCACCGCCTGCGTGGAGGTTCTCGGCTGAGGGGCCTCAGCCGATGGCGTCGATCTTTCCGGCCAGGGCGATGTCCTTCTCGGTGAGGCCGTCGGCGTCGTGAGTGGTGAGCGCCAACGTGACGCGGTTCCAGCGGATGTCGATGTCGGGATGATGCCGTGCCTTCTCGGCGAGCAGTGCGACCTGAGTGACGAATCCCATCGCCTCGACGAAATCGCCGAACTCGAACGTCCGGCGCAGAACCTCACCGTCGAGTTCCCACTCAGGCAGTGTGTTCTCCAACTCTGCTCGCTGGTCCTGATCAAGACGCGTCATCGCTTCCGAACCTAGTGGAAGCGACAGTCCACAGGTCGGGACAGGGTGGCGGTAGCGTGCTCGGTATGGCGATCCGTCACGACTCCGGCATCGTGCTTCGCTCGTACGCGTTCGGCGAGGCGGACAAGATCGTCGTGCTCCTCAGTCCACTCAACGGCAAGCTGCGCACGGTCGCCAAAGGTGTTCGCAAGACGAAGAGCAAGTTCGGCGCGCGGCTCGAGTCTTTCATGGAAGTGGACGTAGTCCTCTACGAGGGGCGCAATCTCGACCTGATCACCCAGGCAGATCTGCGCTCGGCCTTTCCGTCCCTCCGCAAGGACCTGGACGCGGTTGCGGCCGCATCGACCATGGCAGAAGTGGTCGACGCCGTGGCCCAGGAGAACGAGGCCTCGGTCGCCCTGTTCGAACTGTTCCGACGTGGGTTGGCCGCGCTCGACGCCGGTCGGACGTCGCCTGACGTCGTCACGGCCTTCCTTCTCCAACTCCTGAGGGTCCAGGGTCTCGCACCGGCGCTCACCATGTGTGCGTCGTGCGGGCGGGAAGACCATCTCGACCGATTCAGCGTTGCGGCAGGCGGGATCATCTGTGGTGAGTGCCGCCCGGACGGTTCGGTCCGACTACGGAACGGGCTGGTCCCTCATCTTGCCGCGCTCGCCACGGCCGACCTCGCCGAGATCGAGCCGGGAGACGCCGAGTTGAGCCGGGACGCGATGTGGGTGACCAGGCGATTCGTCGAGTTCCACCTCGAACGCAAGCTCGTGTCGATCGCGGTACTGGGCGAATGACGGATCTCGACCTCTCGGGTCTCGACCCTGACCGAGTTCCGTTCCACGTCGGACTGATCCTCGACGGAAACGGGCGGTGGGCGAACGAGCGCGGCCTGCCGCGCACGGCTGGACACGAAGCAGCCGAACGGGTGCTGTTCGACTGCGTCGACGGTGCTCTCGAGATCGGTATCGGCCATCTCACCGCATTCACCTTTTCGACTGAGAACTGGACCCGCAGCCCCGATGAGGTGGCGTTCCTCATAGGTTTCAACGAGGCCATTCTTCTTCGGCGGCGCGACGAACTCCACGAACGCGGCGTACGGGTCACGTTCTGCGGGGATCTGGCCGATCCCAGGATTCCCGATCGGAACCGAGCGCTGATGGCCGAGACCGAGCACCTCACCTCCGACAACCGGCGGATGGTGATGACGTTCGCCTTCAACTACGGGTCGCGCTGGGAGATCACGCAGGCCGTCCGATCGATCTCCGAAGACGTGGCTGCAGGCACGCTGAATCCCGACGACGTGTCGCAGGAGATGATCACCGAACGTCTCGCACTTCCCGACGTGGATCTGATCATTCGATCGTCGGGGGAGCACCGGCTGTCGAACTTCCTGCTCTGGCAAGCGGCATATGCCGAGTTCGCCTTTCCCGGGATCCTCTTTCCCGACTTCTCGAAGAGGGATCTCTTGGCGGCCGTGCTCGACTTCCAAGGTCGGGAGAGGCGGTTCGGTGGGGCCGCCGACCAGGTTGAGGGCCGCTGAGTTCGACCGAGCGAGTCGCCACCTACACTCCGGTCCTCCCATCCAACCTTCCTGGAGCAGTCAATGCCCGCCTCCTTCGACGACATCGTCAACCTCTCGAAACGCCGCGGTTTCGTCTTCCAGTCATCCGAGATCTACGGCGGCCTGCGGTCGGCCTACGACTACGGCCCTCTCGGCGTGCTGCTGTTGCGCAACGTCAAGGAGCAGTGGTGGAAGTCGATGGTGCAGTATCGAGAAGACGTCGTCGGCCTCGATTCCGCCATTCTCCAGGCCCGTCAGGTGTGGGTGGCGTCCGGTCACGAGGAGGTGTTCACCGATCCCCTCGTCGAATGCACGAACTGCAACACCCGTCAGCGTCTCGACAAGCTCGAAGATCCCGACACATGCCCGTCATGCGGCAAGTCCGGCACTTTCACCGAACCCCGCCTGTTCAATCTCATGTTCCGAACCCACATGGGACCGGTGGAGTCGGCCGAGAACATGGTGTATCTCCGCCCCGAGACGGCCCAGGGGATCTTCATCAATTTCGAGAACGTTCGCCGCACCAACCGCTTGAAGCTGCCTTTCGGGATCGCCCAGGTCGGCAAGTCCTTCCGCAACGAGATCACCCCGGGACAGTTCGTGTTCCGCACCCGGGAGTTCGAGCAGATGGAGATGGAGTTCTTCTGTCATCCGACCGACTCCGACACCTGGTTCCACTACTGGATCGACCAGCGCCACCAGTGGTACACCGATCTCGGGATGAACCCGGAGAACCTCCGGATACGGCCCCACTCCGAAGACGAACTGAGCCACTATTCGGCGGGCACCGTCGACGTCGAGTTCCGTTTCCCGTGGGGTTGGGACGAGTTGGAGGGAATCGCCAACCGCACCGACTTCGACCTGCGCCAGCATTCGGAGCATTCGGGGACCGACCTGCGCTATTTCGACCAGGAAACCGACGAGCGCTACTTCCCGCACGTGATCGAACCTGCCGCCGGTGCGACCCGCACCACGTTCGCGTTCCTGATGGACGCCTATCACGAAGAGGTGGTCAACGACGAGACCCGGACGGTTCTCAAGCTGGATCATCGTCTCGCCCCCTACCAGCTTGCCGTGCTTCCCCTGTCGAAGAAGCCCGAGCTGATCGAACCGGCGGCGAAGTTGGCTGAGTCGCTCAGGCGGAAGTACATGCTCGAGATGGACATCACCCAGGCGATCGGTCGCCGGTATCGGCGCCAGGACGAGATCGGCACCCCCTACTGCATCACCTACGACTTCGAATCCCTCGAAGACCACGCGGTGACCGTGCGGGATCGGGACACGATGGGACAGGATCGGATCTCTGTCGACCGTCTCGACGAGTACCTGGCCTCGAAACTCACCGCATGAATCGCCAGATCGCAGTTGCTGGAGCCGTTGTCGTCGTCGTCGGGGTCGGGGCGGCGTGGTGGTTCAGTCAGGGAACCGAAGCGCCGACGGTCGACGTGACGGCCCCACCGGTCGAGACGACCTCGACTTCGCCGGTCGAGACAACCGAGCCTTCTACAGGCGAAGATTCAGGCGCTCCGGTCACCTATGCGCTCACCTCCGAATCCCAGGCCGTCTTCACCATCGACGAGGAGCTGCGCGGCCAGCCCAAGACGGTGGTGGCCACCTCGACGATCGTATTGGGCGAGTTGCTGTTCGATGCCGATGACCCCGGGTCCATCCAGCTCGGCACTGTTCTCGTCAACGCCCGCGATTTCACCACGGACTCCGGCAATCGCGACCGCGCCATTCGCGGCCCCATCCTCGACGCGGACATCTTCGAGTTCATCGAGTTCGAACCGACCGAGATCGCCGGACTGGACGGAGCGGAAGGCGAAGTCTCCTTCACGGTGACCGGTGATCTGACAATTCGGGACATTTCGAATCCGGTGACCTTCGAGGTCACCGCCGTCTTGAACGCCGACGAGACGATCTCGGGTACCGCAATCGCCACGGTCGATCGCACGGACTGGGATCTCGACATTCCGAGCGCCCCAGGCGTGGCCAACGTATCGGAGCTCGTGACGCTCACCGTTTCGTTCGTGGCGGCGCCCACCGCCTGACCGGGTGTCGGGGGTCGGTCGTAGTATCGGCCCCCATGGCATTCTCTGACGAGGATCGGGATCGCATCAGGTCGGCGGTGAACATCGCCGACCTCGTTGCCGAGCTGACCACCGTCAAGCGGTCAGGTAGGAACAGCATGGCGGTGTGCGTCTTCCATCAGGAGAAGACTCCCTCGATGTCCCTCGACGTCGCCCGTGGGCTCTACAAGTGCCACGGCTGCCATGCGGCCGGGGACATCTTCACCTTCGTCCAGGAGACTCAAGGCCTGACCTTTCCCGAAGCGATGGAGTGGCTGGCTCGACGGGTGGGCATCACACTCACCGAGGACCCCGCCGCCGCCAAGCGAGCCGGCAAACGTCGGTCGCTGGTCGAGG
This sequence comes from Acidimicrobiia bacterium, assembly GCA_040905965.1. Classification (GTDB taxonomy): domain Bacteria; phylum Actinomycetota; class Acidimicrobiia; order Spongiisociales; family ZC4RG35; genus DATHWB01. The sequence goes on along the minus strand of JBBDQP010000026.1, from coordinate 8,877 downwards.
TCACTCGCGAGGCGATGGACTTCTATCACACCAGATTGATGTCGTCCGCCGATGCCGGGCATGCCCGCTCCTATCTGCGGAGCCGTGGCTACGACGCCGACACGGTGGCCGACTTCAAACTCGGCTACGCACCGGGCGGCGACCGGTCGGATCACCTCGTCCGTGAGCTGCGCGCCCGCGGGATGAGCGATCGGGTGATGATCGACGCCGGGTTGGCCCGGCGAGGGAAGGGCGGCGGGGCCTACGACTACTTCCGGGAGCGGCTCATGTTCCCCACGTGGGACATCCAGGGAGAGACAGTCGGTTTCGGGGGTCGAATCCTCGGGGAGGGGCAACCGAAATACCTGAACACGCCCGAGACCCCGATCTACAAGAAGTCACGTCTCCTCTACGGTCTCGACCGGGCGAGGAGAGAGATCCAGCGCACCGGGTACGCCGTTGTCGTCGAGGGCTACACGGACGTGATCTCGCTGCATCGCAACGGCGTCCCGGTTGCGGTGGCGACCAACGGAACCGCCCTCGGGAACGACCACTTCGAGTTGTTGCGGCGCTTCACCGATCGGATCGTCCTGGCGTTCGACGCGGACGCCGCCGGCAGCCGGGCGGCCCGGCGGGGGGAGGATCTCGACATTCCTGTGCGGCTGGACCTCGACCTGCGGGTCGCCGAGATGCCGAAGGGGGTCGACCCGGCGGACCTCGTCCAACAGGGACGAATAGATGTCCTCGACGAGGCGATTGCGAAAGCGAAGCCGCTGCTGCAGGCGGCGATTGAACACGAACTCGCGACCCACGACCTGACCGAACCGGAGTCACGGGCGCGGGCACTCAAGGCAATCGCGCCCCGAATCTCCAAAGTCTCGGATGACATCGCCCGCGCCGAATACGCCCGGTTCGTTGCGACGAGGATGGGAGTGGACCTCGGCATGGTCGAACAGGCGGTCGGAGTGCGCACCCGTCGGGGTCAGACCCGGGATCGTGCCACGTCGAACCGCCGCGTGGCCGACATCGATGTCCGCATGGAACGTGAGTTGCTGCGCTCCGTCCTCGCCGACGGAGGAGCCGCGGCAGCATCGGGGGTGTCGCCCGAAGATTTCTCGGTGCCCGAGATCCGATCTGCGTTCCAGGTGGTCTCCGACACCTTCACCGAACACGCACTCGGCCGACCGGTGGAACTTCCCTCGGGCGACGGGCCTGAGGTGGGGCTCCTGATCGACCTCGCCACCGACGGCGCACCCGCCGATCCGATCGAGGACGTTCTGTGGCGGGTGCGAGATCGCGCCGCCGCCCGTGAGGTGGAAGTCCTCATGTCCCAACTCGAAGCCATGACTCCTGACGATCAGGGGTATTCCGACGTCATGGCCGAGTTGGTACGTTTGCGAAAAGCCAGGAAAGTACGAGCACACGAGTGACATTCACACCTGCGGTCGAGGAAGTCGTCGATTCACTGTCCAAGCGCGGCGCCCAGCGCGGTTTTCTGACCATGCACGAGGTGCAGGTCGATCTCGTCGAAGCGGAGGCCTCGCCCGAAGTACTCGAAAAGGTCCTCGACACTCTGAAGAAGCGGAATATCCGCATCGAGGAGACGGGTCCCGACCCGGTCGACGACCTCATCGACGACGAGACGCTGTCGGTATCGGACCCGGTGAAGATGTGGCTGCAGGAGATCGGGCGTTACAAGCTGCTCACCTCCCAGCAGGAGGTCGAGCTGGCGATGCAGCTCGAAGCGGGGAAGAAGGCTGAAGAGAAGCTGCGGGAATCCGAGGATTTGGCCATCGAAGACCGTGTGCTCCTCGAGCGTGCGGTCCGCAAGGGCAACGGAGCCCATGCTCATCTGGTCGAAGCCAATCTCCGTCTGGTTGTGTCGATCGCCCGCAACTACGTGGGAAGAGGCATGCCGCTGCTGGATCTCATCCAGGAAGGAAATCTCGGTCTCATGCGGGCGGTGGATCGTTTCGATTACCGCCGGGGTTTCAAGTTCTCCACCTACGCCTCTTGGTGGATCCGGCAGGGGATCACCAGGGCGATCGCAGATCAGGCCAGGACGATCCGGGTGCCGATCCACGTCGTCGACATGATCAACAAGCTGATCCGCGCCAAGCGCGATCTCTCCCAGGATCTCGGTCGTGAGCCGACGATCGACGAGATCGCCAAGGACCTGGAGATCGACCCCGACCGGGTCGAGGAACTGAACAAGATCGCGCAGAACCCGGTGTCGTTGGAGACGCCGGTGGGGGAGGAAGATGACTCGACGCTGGGCGACTTCGTCGAGGATGGGTCTGCCGAAGTCCCTGTCGAGGCTGCGACCTTCCGCCTCCTCCAGGACTACATCTCCCACGCCTTGGAAGGGCTCAACGATCGCGAGCGCGACGTCCTCATCATGCGCTTCGGGCTCGAAGACGGCCGTGTGAGGACGCTGGAAGAGGTCGGGGAGCGGTTCGGTGTGACCCGCGAGCGCATCCGCCAGCTCGAGACCAAGGCACTCGCCAAGTTGCGCCACCCCAACAATTCCCGCCGGTTGGAAGGCTTCCTCGAGGAGGGCTAGGCCCAGGTCGGGCGGCCGGACCAGGTCAGGTCAGGAGCGAGAAGGCCTTGCTGGCCGGTTCTGGAGGATGGTCACTGTCGAACCTCGGTGATGTCGACGACGCTGTCGTCGGCTGCCTCGCGCAGTTGGCGGGATCCCGCTCTGAGGGTCTCCGCCACGCCGGTGCGAGCCAGATCGCCGACACCGGTGACCTGGTTCCTGAGTTGGAGGTACGCCGGATGACCGCGCAGTGATGCCGCCCATCGTTTGATCTGGTCGTACCGTCCTCGTCCGGCACGGGCGCCGAGTACGTATCCGATGAATCCGCCCACGATCATTCCAAGTCGAAATCTCATCCGGTCATTGTCGCAGGTCGGCGGCAGGAGCGGGTCGTCGAGAATCCTCTGCGATGTGGTGCCGGGAAGTGCGACAATGGGACAGGTCGCCACCCGGCCGACCGACAGGAGGCAGTGATGGGGAGCAAGGACAAGGGCGGTCGCAGCACCAAGAAGGTGGCGGCGAAGAACCTGAAAGAGAAACGCCAGGACAAGAAGACCAAGAAGGATGCTGCGGCGAACAAGGGCAAGGTCGTCTGACCCGGGTCGGCCTACGTCACAGATCTGACGACCCGGCGCCGGTGGCTAACATGCCGCCGGCGTCGGATCCGACGCTCCATCCGGGGTAGCTCAATTGGCAGAGCGGCGGACTGTTAATCCGTAGGTTGTGAGTTCGAGTCTCACCCCCGGAGCAAACCCCCGTACTACGGGGGTTCTTGCTAGGTTGCGCTGAACGTCGAAGATAGATCAGCGGACCTATTGGTATTCAGCCGTCGAGGCTCTCTGTGGGGATCCTACCGTTGGTCATAATGTAGACGGTATTAATAAACCCCATACCATCAGGCGGCGCTCCTCCTCTCTTCAGAACAAGGACGATCTCCTCGTTGTAAGACAGGAGTGATCTCCCTATGTCTTCCCCATCTTCGCACTGCTTCCGATACTCAGTCGGGAAAGTGTCGCAGTAGATGGCGGTGTTAATGACAAACGCATACTGCTTTCCCTCTTCCAAAAGAGATGGGGCGTCTTTTGGTTCGGGGAAATCGCACTCCTTTCCTGTGTAAGCACCTCTTAACGGGTCCTCTCGCAGGAACCAGCTCGGGATGCGGCATCTCCCTAACCCAATCTCCGGTTCACCCGAAGCCGCAATGAGAAACCGTCCGACAATTTGCTCTCCGGTCTCGGGATTCTCCCCAAGCGCGAGATTTACAACCCACGCCGTCCTCATAGTGTCTTCTCCCTGGAGAACCACCTCTTCTTCGTCTACAGAGAGCACAATGCCGGATATCACCACATGAATAACGCTGAATTCACCGGTAATACGTTCTTCATACAAGAGACCAAGGGGAGCCGCCTCCCTTTTCCAGTAAAACCACGGGAGTGTGGTAGTCGTGACCTCCGGAGCCGGAGCAGTGGTCGTTGTCGGGGCCGTAGTAGTTGTCGGAGCAGTGGTCGTTGTCGGGGCCGTAGTCGGTGCAGTGGTGGCAGGGACAGTGGAGGGAATGATCGTGACATCAGCATCGGCGCTGCACGCAGCAGCAACGAGAGTGAACGCCACAAACCAAGCGAAAGTGCGCACCAAACGCATGTTAATCGGCTCTACGCCCCTTTAGAGGGTGAGGGGTGAGTCCCGTTAGTGATGTTGATCTACGTCAACGGGCGGGTGATAATCCTCGCCGATGTCGGTTTCGGTTCCGCTGAGAACGTCGGGGTCCTCCCTCCACCCAGATCACGAAGCAGTTCAACCGCCCCTCCGCCTCGTCCGGTCGATCCACCAGCCCGTGGTATTGACGGTGGTTGTAGTGCGAGCCCGTACCGCGCGGTCGGGTCGTCGAGGCGCTGGACGAGTTCTCCGAGGGGCACCGGCAACCACGCTTAATCGCGTAGAGCCCAAAAACCACCCAAATGTGGTGCAAAAAATAGAGAAAGCCACCGAGATGACCTTCTCTCGGTGGCTCATTGGCATTCAGCCGTCAAGGGTCTCCGTGGGAATCCCTCCGAAGGTCATAATGTAGACGGTATTAATGAGCCCCATACCATCAGGCGGCGCTCCTCCTCTCTTCAAAACAAGGACGATCTCCTCGTTGTAAGACAGAGGTGATCTCATTATATCTTCCCCTTCTTCGCACTGCTTCCGATTTTCAGTCGGATAAGCATCGCAGTAGATGGCGGCACTAATGACAAACGCATACTGCTTGCCATTTTCCAAAAGAGATGGGGCGTCTTTTGGTCCGAGGATATCGCACTCGATCACTCCTGCGAAAGAACCTCTTGATGGGTCCTCTTGCAGGAACCAGCCCGGGATGCGGCACCTCCCAAACTCCATCTCCGGCTCACCCGAAGCCACAAGGAGAAACCGTCCGAAAATTTGCTCTCCGGTTTCAGGATTCTCCCCAAGCGCGAGATTTAAGACCCACGCCGTCCTTATGGCGTCTTCTCCCTGGAAAACCACCTCTTCTTCGTCTACAGAGAGCACAATACCGGATATCACCACACGAATATTGTAGGTAGTACGCTCTTCAAACAAGAGACCAAGAGGAGCCGCCTCCCTGTTCCAGTAAAACCACGGGAGTGTGGTAGTCGTGACCTCCGGAGCCGTAGTAGTTGTCGGAGCAGTGGTCGTTGTCGGAGCAGTGGTCGTTGTCGAAGCCGGGGCCGTTGTCGGGGCAGTGGTGGTAGGGACGGTGGTGGGAATGATCGTGACATCGGCATCGACGCTGCACGCAGCAGCAACGAGAGTGAACGCCACCAACCAAGCGAAAGTACGCACCAAGCGCACGTTAATCACCCTTGCATGACTCCATCCTCGTTCCCAAACTCAGGAAAGTCTCCAACAAACCCGGTGAACCGTCCGGGTTTCGGCTACGGAGCGATATGGGAAGTCGAAAAGGCGGAACCACGGTTCATGAAACACCGAGGTTCGCCCTGCCCAATGTCGTCCGCCAGCTTGATGGGACCACCGGTTCGCCAGTGTGATGGGACCGGGTTGGGGGTTCGGTCAGGTCCGGCGTCGGGGATGATGCCAGTGGGTGTGGTGGGCTGTCAACGGGCGGCAGCCGGTTTTTGGCGTTGCCGGTAGGACTCGCCGTCGAGGACGAGTTCGTGGGCGGCGGATTGGAGCCGGTCGATGGCGGATTGGGCGAGGAGGGGGTCGGCCATGAGGCCGAGCCATTCGACTGGTTCACGGTTCGAGGTGACGACGGTGGATGCTCTGCGGTGGCGTTCGACGATGAGTTCGTAGATGTCGGCGGTGTCGACGGGGTCCATGGGTTGGAGGGCGAAGTCGTCGATGATGAGCAGGTCGACGCGTAACAGTTTGCGGATTTCGGTGTCGTGGCTGTTGTCCAGTCTGGAGATGCGGAGCCGTTTGAGGAGCCGGTCGCAGCGTTCGAAGGGGACGCTGATGCGGCGTCGGATGGCGGCGTGGCCGAGGGCGGTGGCGAGGAAGGTTTTGCCGACCCCGACCGGTCCCATGATGACGGCGTTGTGGCCGGCATCGATGAACCGCAGGGAGCACAGTTCGTTCCAGATTGTCCGGTCGTAGGTGATGTTGGTGGTGTCGTCCCACCGGTCCAGGGTCATGGTCGGGTCGAGACCGGCAGTTTTGGCGCGGGTATGCGCCGAGGTGTGTTCCCGGCGGGTGACCTCGTCGGCGAGGACGAGTTCGAGGAACTCGGTGTGTCCCATGCTGGTGGTGTGGGCGAGGGCGAGCCGTTCGGGGAGGGTGTCGAGGCAGCGGCCCAGCTTGACCCGCCGCAGTAGTGCTTTCAGTTCCGGGCTGATCGTGGGGGTGGTGGCCATCAGCTCACCTCCTCGATGCCGCCTCGGATGGTGAAGTGGCTGTCGTCTCGGGCGAAGCGGGGAACGACAACATTGTCCGCCGCCGGCCGAGCCTGCCCACCCGACATGTCGGGTCCGTTTTCGATGCCACGTTCCAGCATCCGTCCGATCAGTCCGACGTTGACGGCTTCGGCGTCGAGAGCCCGCCGGCAGGCGGCGTTGACCCGTTCCGGACCCCACTTGTTGACCAGGCCCAACAGGGCGTAGACCTGCCGCATCTTGGTCCACGGCAGCGGGATGTCGAGCAGGGCAGTGGCGTAGAACCCGACCGCTTCGCCATGTGAAGCGGCCATACGTGCCAGCTTGTCGAGGTCCCGCATCGCATACACCGTCTTTTCGGACGGCAGATCCTCGGCATCGGTTGATCGTCTCCCGGGGGCTTGACGGGGATGGATCTTGACCAGATGGCCACCAGAGAAGATCCGCACCAACCTCCGGTCGGCGCGGACGTCGACTCGGGTGCCGATCAGATTCCCAGGCACCGAATAGAGCGCTTTGGCGACCTCGATGTGATGATCCCGATGCACCTTGGCCGTCGCATAGATCGGCAGGTCATACACCGTTTCCGGGGGTGGGGACAGCACCGGTAGTTCCTCGAGACCGAACACGTCGGCGGGGCGGGCCTGGATGGTGCGGTGGATCCGCATCCCCGCCCGTTCCCGACTCCAGATCTCTGCTCTGCGTTGGCCGTCGGCCAGATCGATGAACGTTTCACCGGCAAAGAAGTTGTTCCGCACATACGGAACTACCCGCTCCACCCGGGGCTTGTCCTGGGGTGAACGCACCCGGGCCGGGTCGATCTTGAACCCGCGAGCCTGGGCGTATTCAACGAACGCCTGATTCAACCTGGGTGTCAGCGGGTCCGCCCGGTCAACGATCGTCTTCATGTTGTCGGGGATCACCGTGGCGAACACCCCACCGAAAAAGATCCATGCTGCTTCGAAACCGGCGATCACATCGCCGGTGGTCTGCCGGAAAGTGAGCCACACGAAACTGAACCTCGATACCACCGGTGTGAACACCAACGCCCACACATCCCGCTGCCGAGCGGTCTCCGGATCGAAGATCCGGCCCAGCTTGCCGAAATCGACCTGCAACTCGTCGCCGGGCTCCCCATCGTTGACCCGGACCGTCGACGACCGGACGGACCGGCCCACACCCAACACCTCGAGGGCGTAGCGGTGCAGGGTCCGTTCCGGCACCATCACCCCCCGCCGCTCCAACAGCTCATGAGCCTTCACCACCGTCAGCTCGTCGTCTTTGAGCCACTTGCGGAGTTGGTCACGGTGAGCGTCGAGGAGCCGCCACGCCTCACCATGCCCATCGATCCGATGAGGCCGCACCATCTCCACCACCCGCCCGATGAACACGTCAGACAGCTGACTGTCGTCGCCGTCACGGTCCAAACCCAGCTCTTCGGCTGCTTCCACATATCGGCGGACCGTCTTGCGGTCCATCCCTGCCAGACGGCTCACCTCTCGCAGGCCCTCCCCACCCAGCCACAACCGCAGCACCTCACGTACTTCGAACACACGAACCTCCCGGAACGCCATGCCGCCTCCCATGGTCTCGTCGACACCAACGGCGGCAAGCCCAGCATCAACGACACCGGAACTGGCGGACCCCCAAACGGGTGGTCCCATCACTGGCGAACAGGTGGTCCCATCCCACTGGCGAAACTCACCTCAAAGTGGTCCCATCCCACTGGCGGGCGACACCCAACTCTTCGGACGGTACGAACGACCCCTCCGGGTACTCGACATCTGCCGCAAACACAGTCACGCTGCTACCAGTGGGAGATGGACATTCGCATCCCCTGCCCCTACGGGCCACACATCATCGCTGTTGACCCGAACGGATGGGGTCTTCCGCACACCCGCAAAACTCTCCAAGATCCCCTCTGGTGAATGGGTCGGTGCGGCGCCATCACGAAAGGCAAAGCCGTCGAAGAGGAAGTGGGGTCTCTGTTGCTCGATGCTGCCCGGATGTGGAGCCAGTTGCGGATGGGATGAGCTGATTGAGATGACCGATGCTGTGGGTGAGGACGTTGTTGGCATAGGCGGGCGGGCGTTCGACACGCGGAGTTCGTTCGAGCGTCCGACCTTGGCTGTGTCGACGCGGATCGTGTGGTTCGCTGACGGTTCCAACGCGAGGGCGTCGAGTGCGTCAAGACGGTCGACAACCGCGGCGTTCCGATCTTCGTATCGCGGGTTCGGGGTGGGGAGCCGATGGTCGCCCTTTCCGGCTTGTCCGAATTGAGGCTGTCGAGTCCTCGGCGGCTGAATGCGTCGTCTCAACGCATGGCTGGGAAGCGGATGGACCATCAAGTCTTCATCGAATAAGCGGATAACTATGAGCCTATGGACCGCTCCGACATGGGGAAACACCCGGTAGATCAGCGGTGGCCGTCATCGGACTGTTAATCCGTAGGTTGTGAGTTCGAGTCTCACCCCCGGAGCATCC
>JBBDQP010000025.1:0-1445 GCA_040905965.1 Acidimicrobiia bacterium | reverse complement strand
TCTGTTACTCGATGATCTCGGTGACGACGCCGGCGCCCACCGTGCGGCCACCCTCGCGGATGGCGAAGCGGAGCCCGTCCTCGATCGCGATCGGGTAGATCAGCTCGATGTCCATCTGCACGTTGTCGCCGGGCATCGCCATCTCCATGCCCTCGGGCAGGTTGATCGTCCCCGTCACGTCCGTGGTGCGGACGTAGAACTGCGGACGGTACCCGTTGAAGAACGGCGTGTGACGCCCGCCTTCTTCCTTCGAGAGCACGTACACCTCACCCTTGAAGTGCTTGTGCGGCGTGATCGACTTCGGAGCGGCGAGCACCTGCCCGCGCTGGATGTCCGTGCGCTCAATACCGCGCACGAGGCAGCCGACGTTGTCCCCGGCCTGGCCTTCGTTCAGGGTCTTGCTGAACATCTCGACCCCGGTGACCGTCGTCGTGACCGTCGGCTTGATGCCGATGATCTCGATCGTGTCGCCCACCTTGACGATCCCGCGCTCGATGCGCCCCGTGACCACGGTGCCGCGCCCCTTGATGCCGAAGACGTCTTCCACGGCCATCAGGAACGGCTGGTCCACCGGGCGCTCCGGGTCCGGGATCCACGTGTCCACGGCGCCCATCAGCTCCCAGATCGGCTTGTACTCCTCGGCGTCCGCGTCCGTGCTCGTCGACTCCAGCGCCTTGAGCGCGGACCCGCGCACGATCGGCGTGTTGTCGCCGTCGAAGCCGTTGGCCTCGAGCAGTTCGCGGAGCTCGAGCTCGACGAGCTCCAGGAGCTCTTCGTCGTCCATCATGTCGCACTTGTTGAGGAAGACCACCATCCGCGGCACTTCCACCTGGCGCGCCAGCAAGAGGTGCTCACGCGTCTGCGGCATCGGGCCGTCGGGGGCGGCGACCACGAGGATCGCGCCGTCCATCTGCGCGGCCCCGGTGATCATGTTCTTGATGTAGTCGGCGTGGCCCGGGCAGTCGACGTGCGCGTAGTGCCGCTTCTCCGTCTGATACTCGATGTGGCTGATGGCAATGGTGATGCCGCGCGCACGCTCCTCGGGGGCGTTGTCGATGTCCTCGAACTTCGAGAAGTCCGCGAACCCCTTCAGCGCCAACGTCTTCGTGATCGCCGCCGTCAGCGACGTCTTCCCGTGGTCGACGTGGCCGATCGTGCCCACGTTCAGGTGCGGCTTCGTCCGCTGGAATATGCCCTTGGCCATCTGGGTCTCTCCCTTGCCGGGCTTCCCGGCGTCCTGCTCGTGGCCCCTCGCCTGAACTCCCGAGGATGGGAGCCGGCCGGCCTGCTCGCTGCTGTTCTGTTCTATCGACGCACTGCTCGAGGCATTCGCCCCGGACCGCGATCACTCACCTGGTCACTCAGAGAGGATCGCCCTCGAAGTGTCGGTCGTTGCTGGAGCCCCCGACGAGAGTTGAACTCGTGACCTCGTTCTTACCAAGAAC
>JBBDQP010000024.1:0-8746 GCA_040905965.1 Acidimicrobiia bacterium | reverse complement strand
GAGCCGGCGAGATCACCGGATTCACCGGCGTCGACGCCCCCTACGAGGCTCCCGAGTCCCCCGACCTCACCCTCGACACGTCCATCCGAGACGTCGAGTCCTGCGTCGAGGAGATCATCGCCCGTCTCGCCTGAACGGGGTCACCGAGTCGTTCCCTTCTGGCGTCATGACTGGTTGTGTCCCGGCACCTCGTCGCTACGCGCACGCCACCGCATCTGCCAGGGCTCGACAGACCTCATGCATGCGCTGATCGGAGAGTCGCCCCATTCTCTGTGTGAGCGATGAGAGGGCAACGCTCTCGACCGAGTCGAGGTTGATTGCGGAGAGCTGAGGGACCGGGTCTGATCCGGGTTCTAGGACTACTTCACTCGGTATTCCCCGGATCGTTGTTGTGCAGGGCCCTACCAGTGTGCGCCTGAGGCGGGGAATGGCGGCGTCTCGACTCAACACCACGACCGGTCGGCGTCCGACCTCTGCGAGTTCGCACCACCACACCTCTCCGCGCTGAGGCGTCAAGACGCTCCCGCCCGCTCCCGCCAGCTGCCGAGATCGCCCCATTCATCTGGCGTGTCGATCGGGTGGTCGTCGTAGCTTGCGTAGGAGGCGTCGATCTGTACTTGGCGGTGCCGTTCGATCAGCGCGGCGAGTGCCGCATCGATCAGGGCGGCGTCGGTGTCGGAGCGATGGACCTCGCGGGCCTTCGCGAGGAGTCCTTCGTCGACGGTGGTGCTGACCCTGATTCGTGTCATGCCATAAACATGCCACAAATCCTTCCCGTAGTCCACCCTCCCGTTCGCCCTCTGCCGGTCGGCTTCCCGGGCTGTCCGGTACTCTCGCCCCCATGTCGTCTTCACTCGAACAGCTCGCCGTCAACACGATCAAGGGTCTCGCCATGGACGGGGTCCAGAAGGCCAACTCCGGTCACCCGGGGATGCCGATGGGGATGGCGGACATCGCCGTCGTGCTGTGGAGCCGGTTTCTGACCGTCGACCCCGACGCTCCCGAATGGGTCGACCGCGACCGTTTCGTGCTCTCCAACGGTCACGGGTCGATGCTGCTCTATTCGCTGCTGCACCTCTCCGGGTTCCCGCTCGGCATGGATCAGCTCCAGAACTTCCGGCAGTGGGGGAGCCACACGGCAGGTCATCCCGAGATCGACCACGGACTCGGCATCGAGATGACGACCGGTCCGCTCGGACAGGGTTTCGGCACCGGAATTGGAATGGCGATCGCCGAGGCACACTTGCGGGCGAGGCTCGGGCGGGATCTCGTCGACCATCGCACCTACGGGTTCGTCTCGGACGGCGACCTGCAGGAGGGGATCTCGGCGGAGAGTGCCTCGCTCGCCGGTCATCTCGGGTTGGGGAGACTCACCTACTTCTACGACGACAACGAGATCTCGATCGACGGCGACACCGACAAGACGTTCACCGAGGATGTGCCTGCCCGTTTCAGGGCGGTCGGCTGGCACGTGGTCGACATCGACGGTCACGACCGCGAGGCGATCGCCGCCGCCACCGTCGAAGCACACGAAGCCGAAGACCAGCCGTCGCTGATCGTCTGTCACACGGTCATCGCCCGGGGCGCTCCCACCAAGGCCGGGACCGCCGGTTCGCACGGGGCGCCGCTCGGCGACGAAGAGATCCGGGGTGCGAAAGAGGCGATGGGCTTTCCGGCCGACGAGACATTCCACGTACCGGATGGCGTGTACGAGTGGTTCGGCGAGGCGATGAACCGGGGCCGGGAGGCTCACGCCGCCTGGGAGCGGCGTCACGCCGACGCCATGCACGACGAGCTCACGTCCACGACCTGGGGTTCGTTCTTCGGCGATGATCCGCTGACGCTGGACGACCCGGGATTCGAGCAGGGCTCGGCGATGGCGACCCGGGCGGCCTCGGGCAAGCTGTTCGACCAGATCGCCGAGAAGGCCCAGAACTTCATCGGCGGCTCCGCCGACCTCGTCGAGTCCACCAAGACGCTGATCGAAGAGGGCCGCATCTTTTCGGCCGAGGACCGGGCGGCCCGCGACATCGCCTTCGGAATCCGGGAACACGCGATGGGGACCATCGTCAACGGGATGACCATCCACGGCGGGTTGCGTCCGTACGGGGCGACGTTCTTCGTCTTCAGCGACTACATGCGGCCGGCGGTGCGTCTCGCCTCCCTCATGCAGATCCCGTCGATCTACGTCTGGACCCACGACTCGGTGTTCCTCGGCGAGGACGGACCGACCCATCAGCCGATCGAACATCTGGCGTCGTTGCGGGCAATGCCCAACCTCGACCTGATCCGCCCTGCCGACGCCGGCGAGGTGTTGGAGGCCTGGGAGTTGGCGCTCAACCGCACGGATGGCCCGACTGCTCTGGTGCTGACCCGCCAGAACGTGCCCACGCTCGACCGGCCGTCCGGCGGTGTCGCCATGGGCGGGTACGTGCTGCGGGACGGGTCAGACGTGGTCTTGGTGGCGACCGGGTCGGAAGTGTCGGTGGCGCTGGACGCCGCCGAACTGCTCGGCGGTCGGGGCGTGTCTGCGCGGGTCGTCTCGCTCCCGAGCTGGTTCCGCTTCTTCAACCAATCCGACGAGTACCGGACCGAGGTGCTGGGGGTCGGCATCCCGCGAGTGAGCATCGAGGCGGGTTCGACGTTCGGCTGGGAGCGGGTGGTGGGTGCAGACGGGCTGTTGATCGGCGTCGACCACTTCGGGGCGAGCGCCCCTGCTGGCGTGTTGGCCGAACAGTTCGGACTGACCGCCGCCGCGGTGGCCGAGCGGGTCGCGAACTGGCTGCCGTGACGTTCGACCCTGTGCTGCTGCTCACCATGTGGGCGGCAGGCCTCGCTGCTTGCGCCGCGCTCGTGGCGTGGTGGAAGGTCGCCCGCACCGGCTACCTGTGGCTGGCGTCCGGGGTTGTCGTCCTGGTGGGTTTGGCCGTCGGCTTTGCCGACGTCGTGGGGGCGGCCGCCCTCGGGCTTGCCGTCGTGGGCGGGCTGCTGGCGCGTCGCCCGGCGCTCGCCGCCTTCGCATTCGCCGGGGCTGCCGTGGCGTTTGTTTTGGTTGGGGTCGAGCGCGACGCCTGGCTGCCTGTGCTGACGGGTTCGGCCGCCATCGGCGGCATCACCGCCGAGATGTTGCTGGGCCACTGGTACCTGGTGGACCCGAAACTGCCGCGCTGGGCGCTGCGCCGTCTGGACGTGATCGGCGGGTCCGGCGTGGTCGCCGACATTGCCGTGTCAGCGGGGTCGGGGTCGTTGCGCCCGCCCACCGATTTGTTTGGACTGGCGTATCTCATGCTGGCCGGAATGACGCTGCTGCTGGCAGTGGGCGTGTGGTATTCGCTGCGCGAGAAGGGCTACGAGGGGGTCATGGCCGCCACCGGCCTCTCCTACCTCGCCACCCTCACCGTCCTCGGCACCACCTTCCTCGCCCGCACCTGACCCGTTTTTGGTCGAACCAGCGCTACACAAATGAAGCGTTTGGAGGGACAAAAACGGGGGGTCGAAACTTTTACCCGTCCAAACGCGTCGTTCTTGAAGCGCTGGTTCGACTAAAAACACGATCCGGGCGCTCCGGGCGTAGCATCGGGGGGATGCGGCGGCGGATATTGGTGAGGATCTTCCTGCTCGACCTGGCGTCACTCGGCGTCGGGTTCGTCGCAGCGTCGATCTTTACCTTCGGCTCGCTGCTTCCGTGGACCGTCGGACCGTCCTTCGTCCGCCCCGGTCAGAGCGTGTTGCCGCTGCTCGGCATCATGACGGCTGGCCTCGCCCTCGGGTCCTTCGTCTCGGCGCGGAGCTGGGGGAGTGGCATGCCACGGCCGAGCTACGGGCGTGCGGTTTCGAACGTCACGTCGATGGTGGTCGTCGTCGCCCTTGCCGAGTTCTTCGTCCGCGACCAGTTCTATTACTCCCGTACCTACGTCGCCGCGACCGCCGTCGTCACTTTCGCCGCCGCTCTCCTTCACCGGGCGATCGCTCGCGCTCGCCCCTGGAACGAGCCGGTGGCGCTCATCACCCACGAGAAGCGGCTGGTGGAGGATCTCCACGGCGCCCCGCACATCACAGTCGTCGACGTCCTCGACCCCGAATCCCACGCCCCTCCCGGCCGGCTCCCTCGCGGCACCACCCTGGCCTTGGATCTGCGCGCGGTCCTCTCCGACCCGATGGCTCAGTTCATCTCCTCGTCCAACATCGCCGGCTACCGGATCCGTCCGCTGGTCGACGTCTACGAGGAGCACACCGGCCGTCTCGCCATCGTCCACCTGGCGGAGGGCTGGGAGTTGCAGACCCCGGTGGAGGCGTCCAAGAACTTCCAGACGATCAAGCGTCTGGTCGATATCGCGGTCACCGTCGTCACGGCGCCCCTCGCGATCATCGTGGGTCTGATGATCTGGGTGGCGGTCCGGCTCGATTCGAAGGGCCGGGCGATCTTCCGTCAGGTACGGGTGGGCCGGGACGGCAAACATTTCACCCTCTACAAGTTCCGGACGATGGTCGAAGGCGCCGACGACGACGGCGCCCGGTTCGCGGTGGTCGGCGATCCCCGGCTGACCCGGGTGGGCAGGGTGCTGCGCAAGGTGCGGATGGATGAATTGCCGCAGCTGTGGAACGTGTTGAAGGGCGATTTGAGTCTGGTCGGTCCGCGCCCCGAACAGCCGATGTTCGTCGAGCAGTTCTCGAGGACGATCCCGTTCTACGACCACCGCCACCTGATCCGTCCCGGCCTCACCGGCTGGGCGCAGGTGAACTACGGCTACGCCGACGACGAGGCCGACACGATCGAGAAGCTCACCTTCGACCTGTATTACGTCAAGCACATGTCGCCGTGGCTGGACGTCAACATCTTCGGCCGCTCGATCTGGACCGTCCTCTCCGGCTTCGGCGCCCAATAGGGCCCGGCGAACCCTGGGTTCGCCAACACACTGAGTGTGTTCCACAACCCTGGGTTCGGGCGACTTCACCCGACGGCGGTGGTGAGCGAGAGGATCTCGTCGACGTCGTAGTCGACGGTGGTGGCGGTGGGCGGCACGCTGATCGGGATCCACCCGCCTCCGTCGACCCGATACCGGGCCCCCCACCGATAGGAGACGGTCAGCTCGTAGGCGCTGAGCGATTCGTGACACCGTGCCCCGCCCGGGTCTTGGCAGGTCTTGGCCGTATACGCGTGTCCGAACCCGCCGTTCGGCCAGCCGTTTAGCAGCCCGAACCCCTCCTGCGGGACGACGACCTCGTTCCCGTCCCCCCAGTCGACTTCGATGGCGTCGACGAACGTCTCCACGTCGATCCGCACGCCCGAGTGGGGCGAGACGAGCGACGCCGACCATGGCGGCGGCGGATCTTCGGAGACGAACACTTCCATTCCGACGACTCCGGCCCCGGACGGTGGGCTGAGCCCGGCTGTGGGCTCGGGGTGCGTGTATTCGGACAGCAGTTCGTATGCCTCCATGAGCGCCTTCGGAGCTTCCGTGGGTTCGGAGGTACAACGCGGGTAGTCAGTGCCGGTGACCACCGGGCCAACCGCCACGTCGTTGGGGTCGATCCCCACCGTCGCCACCCCGTCGTCGTCAACTGCCACCAGCACCCGGTTCGTTGCCCGGCTCGTCCAGTACCAGCACGGTTCTTCTCCGTCGGTCGACACTTCCGGCGACAGCACGACCGGGACTTCCGTCGACGACCCGTAGTCCGACGTTTCGGTCGACCCGGCCAGCCGGCACCGGGTCACGTGCTTCGCGCCGTCGTCGTTACGACCCGAAGAGTCGGTCCAGCACGTCCACGTCTCGGCAGCCGCCGCCGAGAAGGGCATCGACACAACGAGGATGACGGTCAGCGCCGCGGCATGTAGTCGCATGCGAACTGCCACATCTCCTTCTCGTACTGATACGAGACGGCCCGCCCCCACCCGTCGCCGACCCGAAAGAACACGTCGACGGCTGGCATCACCCGGTCGATGTCGATGAAGGACCGGAAGTCGATGTCAGCGGAGACGACCAGACAGTCGGGCCGGTCCAACAGCACGTTCTTGACTTCCACCCCGACCGCCTCCCGGGTGGGCGCGGCGGTGTACTTCGGTTTGCCGAACGCCGCCACCCCGCTTTCAAACACTTCGGTGCTGCCGGCCACCCGGTCGAGGGTGTCGACGTTTTGGCGGTAGATGCCGTCGAACCAGCCGAAGTAGAAGTCCCGCAGGATCTCTTCGATTTCGATTTCCCGATCGACGACGACAGAAGTGGTGGTGGTGGTCGGGAGAACGGTGGTCGGGACGACGGTCGTGGTCGTGGTGACAGGCATCGCGACGACGACCTGTTCGGGTGGTCGCAACGCCCCAAGGGTGAACGCCGCCAGTGCGGCGACGATGACGAGGGCGACTCCATGTCGCATCCGGTGCATTTCTGGCCTCCAGGTCCGTCCGTGGACGCCACACACCGTACGCAACGATCGTTGAAGTTCCAGGCCTTTCTCGTCGGCCACGTCAGGCGTTTTTCTGTGGCGCACCGGCGGTGGCTCTGCGTCGGCAACTAAAATCCAAAAAGTTGGGGTTTAGTTCTGATAACATCCAGAAAAACGGAGATTACAGGAGTATGACATGAGTTCGCGAACCACACCACGGCCCGTCACCCGTGCATTGAAGGACATTGGTGACGACATTCGCACCTGGCGGTTGCTTCAACGGCTCACCGCCGAGCAGGTTGCCGACAGGGCCGGCGTGAACGTCAAGACCGTCTCGAGCCTGGAGAACGGTCACGGAGCAAATCTTGAGAGCTCGCTGCGAGTACTTCGTGCTCTCGGTCTGCTTGACCGTCTCAGTCAGGCGCTTGACCCGTACGAATCAGATGTGGGTCGCCTTCGTGCCGACGAAGCACTGCCGGAACGGATCCGACACAGCTCGGGGCGGGTGTAGATGGATCCGGTGGAGGTTTGGGTTGAGATCTCAGGAGCGGCTGTTCGTGCCGGGACGCTGTACGCGCATCGCAGGCGGGAAGCGGAGTCAGCCACGTTCCAGTACGTGGAGGCATACCTTGCCCTCCCCGAGGCGTATCCGCTCGACCCCACGCTGCCCCTTGCATCGGGGCCGTTCCGCACGCCCACGACCCACGGCATGTTCAATGCGTTCAGAGACAGCTCACCGGACCGTTGGGGACGAGAACTCATCAAGCGAAACGAACGGAGAGCCGCAGAAAGTCAAGGTCGAACACCTCGGATACTGACGGAGGTGGAGTTCCTGCTCGGCGTCCGAGACGACCTGCGACAGGGCGCAGTTCGATTCCGCGTGCAGGGAGAGTTCGCGTCCCCCGCGACATCCGGAGTTCCTACTGTCGCCGACCTCCCTGACCTGCTGGATGCTTCCGATCGGATTGGACGCGATGAAGCCCTGCAGGAGGACCTGCTGCGCATGATCCGGGCGGGGAGCTCACTGGGCGGAGCCCGCCCGAAGGTGCACATTCGGACCCAGGAAGGGATCACCGCGATCGCCAAATTCCCGGCACCGGCCGCCGACCGGTGGAACGTGATGGCGTGGGAGAAGGTCGCCCTCGACATGGCTGCCGAAGCCGGAATCGACGTACCGCCGTCGCACCTGGTCGAGGTGGGAGATCATCGTGTGCTCGTTGTTGAGCGCTTCGACAGGAATGCCGAAGGGGAGCGGATCGGATTCTGGAGCGGCGTGACGCTCCTCGAGTCTCAAGATGGCATGTCGAACAGTTACGTCGAGGTGGCAGAACGCATCGAAGAGGAATCCCCCGCACCTACAGACGACCTGCGGCAGCTGTGGCGACGAATCGCCTTCAACATCCTCATTTCCAACACCGATGATCACCTCCGCAACCATGCCTTCCTGCGGGACTCTCGGATGGGATGGCGCCTGTCGCCAGCCTTCGACATGAACCCGAACCCTGATCCCCGGCGGATGGCGACTCCCATCGATGATGGAGTCTTCGACGCCTCCCCTGACGTGCTGGTCGAGGTCGCGCCCGTCTACTTCCGTTTGAGCGAGAGTCAGGCGCTTGGCGTTCTACGCGAGGTGTCCGCCGTCGTCGACAGGTGGCAGGAGTTCGCCGAACGGCTCGGCGGTGCCGAGATCGACATGATGCGGACAGCCTTCGTGCACTCCGTCGGAGAGCGGATCCGCCACATGATCAGGACGTGAAAGCCTCGACATACGCCCGCTCGCTTCGCGTGCGCAACCTGGAACACAGCGGTGAGAACTGGGTGAGAACGGGCCAGCGGTGACAGCCTCACCGAAGTTCCCAAGTCCCCCACGAACCCCCACCGCTTCCTTGAATCTCGACCCAGAATGGGTGATGATGACCTCCGTGAGGCTGTTGCCTGGCGTTGAGTGAGGGAGACCTCGGATCCAGGTTCGATCGTGAGGGCCCCCCCCAACGTGCGGGCCCCGCCAGCGGGGGGGGCCCTTCGACTTTGGGGAGTTCCGCTGACTTCGGGTCTGTCGGCATCCAGGTCAAAAATTGGGGAATTGTTGATCCTGTCAATTGAGGGCGCAAGAGGGTATATTGCTGAAATCAACAATCTTGGCTGGATGCATGGCAATTGACAAAGATGACAAATCGGTTCGGACGTGGCGGGTGCGGTCGAGCCGCGACCTGAGCCTTGCGGCTCGGGAACTGCGCATGGCCCGGGCGATCGATCAGAAGGACCTCGCCGCGGCCGTAGGCATCGAGCCGTCATATCTCTCTCGCCTCGAGCGGGGTCGCCGTAGTTCGATCCTCCTCGACCGATTCCTCAGAATCTTCCGCCA
>JBBDQP010000023.1:0-8813 GCA_040905965.1 Acidimicrobiia bacterium | reverse complement strand
GCGGTCGCCGAGACGGGGATGTCGCCTTCGAGGTCGCGCAGGCGGTCGACGATCTCGTCCCACGCCGCGTCGATGTTGCCAGTCATGATGGAGGCGAGCCGTCGCCTCCGTCGCACCCACTTGTACCCGGGGATGCTGGCGAACGTCAGTGCGAGCACGCCGATCGCCCACACCCACACCGGGATCTCGAGGTCCGACTGTGACGTCAGGTCGGGGGTGGCGTCACCGGTGAGAGTGTCGATCTCCGGCCCGAGATCGGGACGCTCACCTGATGCGATCGCGGACCCGGTGCTGTCGATCTCGGCGGGCGCAGGAACATATTCCCGGAGGTCGAATCCGACCTCGGCCAGCAGGGGCACGTTGGCCCCGTCGGATCGCGGCGTGGGATCGAATCGGACCCACCCCTGGCCGTTCATCCACAACTCCACCCAGGCGTGGGCGTTGCGCTCGCGAACGACGATGACGTCGGAGCCGTCTGCCTGGGTTTGGACGTCGCCGGGCGTGAATCCGAGCACCACCCGACTGGGGATGCCGAGAGTCCTGGCCATCACCGCCATGGCGGTGGCGAACTGCTCGCAATAGCCGGTGCGGTAGTTGTTCGAGTCGGCGTCGAGCAGCCAATCGGCAAGATCGAGCGACGAGTGGCCGGTGTCGACGTCGGTGTTGTAGGTGAATGTGCCTCGGTCGCTCAGCCAGGCCTCGAGGATGAGCGCCCGCTCGAAGACTGTCGTGCCTTCCTCGGTCACGGTACGCGCCAGGTTCCTCACCTCGACCGCCGTGTCCTCGGGCAAACTGAGGTATTCGGAAATGTCCTCGGGTCGGTCGAGGAACTGCGGGCTGCGGGCGGCTCCGGCGAAGACTCCGGCTTGGGCGGCTTCGGCGAAGATCGGCGACAGGATGCCTCCTGTGGATGCGAGGTAGTTGATGTCGGGTACCGGTACGTTGGCCTCGATCTCGTATTCCCAGCCCGGACTGGTGCGGAGGTCGATGCCGAGCGACCCGTCTTCCCGCACTCGGAACCCTTCACGGATGAGGTCCTCGTCGCTGCGCAGAACGTATGGCGAGTAGAGGCTGGGCAGGACGGACTCGCGCAGGCCGGCAACCTGGATTCGGGCTGCCACCGGCACTGTCGGTCCTTGGAAGGCCAGGTCTTCGCGCTCCCATCGGGTGGCGCCCTGCTTGGCCCACGACTGCGAGCCAGGGATCCAATTCTCGCCGTCGTAAGAGTCGAGGGTGATCAGGTTCCAATACAGGTCGCGGTTCGGGGGAGCCGAATCCGAGACGGTGGCGTAGAACAGCGGTTCGTCGGAGAGGGACACAAGCGTCTGCTGCATTCCGACGAACAGGTTGAACGACGATCCCCCGTACAACCCGGATCCGATCCCGGTCTGGGTTCGCCATTGGAGGGTTCCTGCTTCGGGAACGGTGGCGGCAAAGGCATTCGCCGCGACGACTGCACCGACCGTTCCGACTCCGGCGACGATCATTGCCGCGGCCAGTGACACGCGCGGGATGAGCATTCCGGTTCTCGCCCGCAGCCTTCCCGCCGCCGGGTCCCCCGGGTTGGCCATCGCGACGATTGCGAGGCCGCCGACGAGAGCGAAGGCGACGAGCCATCCCAGGCCGGGGGAGCGGCGGTCGAGGGTGGCCAGTTGGAGGTAGAAGGCGAGTGCGGGCACGGTTGCAAGCGATGGCCGCTGGGAGGACACGCCGATGGCCCCGAGCGCGCCCAGCGCCCAGTAGACCATGGCGAGGACGGCGACCAGGCCCGCGACCGGCAGCACGGGTGCGGCGCCGAATCTGATGATCTCGCCTGCGAACGCCATCTCGGTCTGGAAAATCTCGACAGTCGCCGATGTCGGGATGACTCCGGCCAGCAACGAAGCGGGTGCGGTGATCCGAAGCACCGCGACTGCGAGGCCGACCGCGTTGACCGCGAGCACGACCGGCGTTGGCAGCCGATACGAGCGGGCCACCCAGGTGAAGGCCGCGCCGAGAGCGACGGCCGCCAGCAGCACGATCTGCCATGCCGGACCTTCTGTCTGGGGCTGCAGGAGCCGTCCCAGCCTGGCGAGGCTGAGGACGACGGCGCAGAGCCCACTCAACCAGATGAGACGTTGGACCATGTTCCTCTCCCCATCACCTTTGCCCACGCCGTCGCCCACGATTCGCTCGGAGTCACGTTCACCGTGATTGCACCCGCCCGCTGAAAGGCCATCTCTCCGCTGGTCGTCGTTTCGCTCGCCGACAGCACGACCGTCGTCCGGTACTCCCGCGACATGAGGCGTTGGGCTTCCAACAGGTCTGAGTCGGGCACGCCGGTGACGAGGACGAGCGCTCCTCCCCGGCCGACGGACCTGAGTCGGGCGGCCACGGCCCGAATGTCGAGCCGGCCTTCCCTTTCGACGATGGCGAGCTTTTCCATCACCGCTCCGTACTGGCTGATCGGTGTGGCGGAGACGCCCCCCGCCCACAGGTCGGCGTCGAATCCTTCCTGGGCGAGGTGACGAACCATCGAAGCCGCCCCTCGGACGGCCTTTTCGAAGCACTCTTCGGACTCGTAGGCCTGGTACCGCAGGTCGAGGATGACGAGCGCCCTGCTCTGCCACGGCGTTTCGAGCTGGCGGATCATCAACTCGTCCCGTTTCGCCGATGACGGCCAGTGCACCCGACGCAAGTCGTCGCCGTAGTTGTATTCGCGGAGGGTGTAGAAGTCTTCGCCGCCTCGCCGGGAGAATTCCGGCCGGGAGGCCTGCATGGCCGGATCGCGGCCGCGGGTCATCGGAAAGCCGACGAGGTCTTCGACTTCCGGATAGACGATCAGGCGATCGATCCCCGGGATCACCGATGTGACCTTGGCGAGCCGCAGAGGGTCGGTGACGGTGGCCGTGACCGGTCCGACGGGGTAGACGCCCCTGGGTCGGCAGAGAATCTTGTATTCGGCGTCTCCGGCTGCTCCCGGACGGATGGTGCCTGCTTCGAACACCGCCCGGCCGAGGGAGCCGACCTCGTCGACGAACGCGAGATTCGTCAGCGTGTGCCGACCGTGGTTGGTGATCACGGCGTCGACGGCGGCCCGGTCGCCCTCATGGACGAGGTTGGGGGAGAGGCGGCGCACAACTCCGACGGAGGGACGGGAGAGCCGGGTGATGGCGACGGCTGCTGCGAGGGCGACGGCGACGACGACGGCCGCCGCCAGAAGTTCGATCTCGCCGAGCGCGATCCAGAGGGTGATGAGTGCTGCGGTGACCCCGAGGCTTGCCCAGCCGCGGTCAGTGAGCACGGTCAGGTCGCCATCCGACTGCTGCCCGGAACGGTCAGGTTCCGCAGGATCGATCCGATCACGTCTTCGATGGCGGTCCCGCGCATCTGCGCCTCGGGGCGGAGCGCCATGCGGTGGGCCATCGTCGGTACGGCCAGCGCCTTCACATCGTCGGGGGTGACGAATTCGCGGCCCTCGACCGCTGCCCGCACCCTGGCCAGGCGCTGGAGGGCGAGTGAGGAGCGGGGGGATGCGCCGAGAAGCAGTTCCTCGTGATTGCGGGTGGCCTCCACCAAGGAGATGATGTAGCCCTGCAACGACGGCGCGACATGGATTCGACGAGCGACATCGATCATGTCGACAACGTCTTCGGCGGAGATGACCGGTGTGAGGTCATGGAAGCCGGAGCGAACACCATGGGTGTTCATCATCTCGAGTTCCTTCTCACGGGTCGGATATCCGATGCGCACTCGCATGGTGAACCGGTCGAGTTGGGCCTCCGGCAGCGGATAGGTGCCCTCGTGTTCCAAAGGGTTCTGGGTGGCGACGACCATGAACGGCGCGCCGAGTTCTCTGGTGACGCCGTCGGAGGTGACCTGGCGTTCTTCCATGGCCTCTAGGAGCGCAGCCTGGGTCTTGGGACTGGCGCGGTTGATCTCGTCGCCGACGACGATGTTGGCGAAGATCGCACCCGGCTTGAAAGAGAACTCGGAGGCCTGGCGGTCCCACACGCTGACCCCGGTGACATCGGACGGGAGGAGGTCCGGTGTGAACTGGATGCGGTGGAAGGTGCAGTCGATGCTGCGAGCGATCGACTTGGCGAGCAGTGTCTTGCCAACACCAGGTACGTCTTCGATGAGCACATGGCCTTCTGCGAAGAGAGCGGACAGCACCAGTTCGATGACTTCGCGCTTTCCCTGGATGACGTGTTCGACGTTGGATGCGACCTTGTCGAAGCGCTCTGCGAACCACTCGACGCGTTCGTCCTCTACTGGTGTCTCAACTGAAGTCAACGTGGATTCTCCGGCGATGGTGGACGTCACGGCACTCTACCCCTGGTCCATTCAAGCTCTCGGGTAGCCTTATGGAAAGGGAGTGAGACACATGTCAGATCCGACTGGGTGGGATCGGCACAGATGAGGTGGGGCAACACGGCAGGGCACCGCACACGGAGTCTGTTCAGGCTGGTGAGGTCGGCGTTCGTGACAGGCATTGCCCACGTGCGGCGAGGATGGTGGCGCCAGCCCCCGTTCCTTCCGCTGCCGGACCCGAATCAACTGGCTTGGCGTCGGTCAACGGCGTACGGAACGGATCGCCCCACGGAGTCGCGCGACCTGGTGAACTTTCTGCTGTGGGCAGACCGCCAGCGCAAAGCCGCGTCATGAGGTGGCTGGAAGATCGTCTTTGAAAGGTCCAGTCGGCTGCCGGAGTGTTGGAGGGCCTCGAACCCACGATCTGTCAGGCACTCCCGAGACCACCGGGTAATCTGCCGAAGGCGTGACACGGGCCCTGGTTCTCAATGCCTCGTACGAGCCACTTTCAGTGGTCAGTGCTCGCCGCGCCGTCGTCCTCGTCATCCATGGGAAGGCGGTGTCGGTCGCCGATCGTGACGACGAGTGGCACGCCGAGAGCGTCGTGGTGCGGGTGCCGTCAGTCGTGAAGTTGACCTCGTTCGTGGCTGTTCCGTACGTGCGTACCGTTCCGGTTACCCGCCGGGCAGTGTTCGGGCGCGATGACTACCAATGTCAATACTGCCCAGACCAGGCCGAGAGCATCGACCACGTCGTGCCGCGCTCGCGAGGAGGCCAGCACGTCTGGGAGAACGTCGTCGCCTCCTGTCGCCGGTGCAACGTCCGTAAAGGCAATCGCACTCCGGTAGAAGCGGGCATGCCTCTCATGCGCGATCCCCGCGCCCCCAAACGCTTCGGCTGGATCTACGCGTCCACCGGCTTCGCCGTCGACCCCTCCTGGCGCCCCTACCTCCAGACTGCTTGATTGTGCAGGGGGCGACCCCCCGGCACCCCCCGGACGGTGGGCGTGGTTGATCGGGTTTGGCGTGGTTTCACCCTGTGTCGCATGACGAGCGGTTCCCGGACGGCAGACCGCCTCTCCCGGCCTCCCCCGGGGTTCACTGGTTCTACAGTCGGCACCCTTTGGTGGCGAACTCGTTGGAGGAGGAGCACGCTCTCGTCGTGGAGGCGAGCTGCGGTAGACAGACGGAGAGAACTTGGTTGGGGCCTCCAGGCGACGCCCGGGTGGCCCAACTGCGAAGGAGGATCCATGGCAGACGGGATGCTGACAATCGAGGCCCTCGCCGCCAAGGTGGAGGCCGATGAGATCGACACGATCCTGGTCGCGTTCACCGACCACTACGGGCGGATGCACGGCAAGCGTTTCGACGCCGGCTTCTTCGTCGAGGAGGTGGCGAGCCACGGCACACACGCCTGCAATTACCTCCTCACGGTGGACATGGAAATGGAGCCCGTGCCCGGATACAGCTATGCCAATTGGGAGCTGGGCTACGGCGACTTCCACATGGTGCCGGACCTGACCACGCTGCGGGTCGCCGACTGGCTCCCTGGGTCCGCTCTCGTCCTCTGTGATCTTGAAGACCCCCGGTCGCACCGCCCTGTCGAGGTGGCCCCCCGATCCATCCTTCGCCGTCAGATCGACGCGGCGTCCTCGCTCGGCTATTCCGCCAAGGCCGCCTCCGAGCTCGAGTATTTCCTCTTCGAGGACTCCTATCGAGACGCTGCCACCCGTACCTATCAGGGTCTCACCCCGGCCGGGTGGTACATCGCGGACTATCACCTCTTGCAGGGCACGCGGGAGGAGCCGTACAACCGAGCCGTACGGCGGGCACTGGCCCGTTCCGGCATCCCTGTCGAGAGCTCGAAAGGCGAGTGGGGTCGCGGCCAGCATGAGATGAACATCCGCTACTCGGACGTACTGACGATGGCCGACCGCCACTCGATCATGAAGCTGGCGATGAAAGACATCGCCGAGATGTCCGGCGTGTCGATCACTTTCATGGCGAAGCCAGACGCCGCCGGAGCCGGTTCGAGTTGTCATCTGCATTTCAGCTTGTGGAAAGGGGAGGAGGCGTCCTTTCCGGGTGATGTCGACCTCGACGGGATCATGGCCTCTGATTCGTTCCGCTGGTTCCTGGGCGGTTGGATGGCCCACCTCGAGGAGTTGATGGTCTTCTTTGCCCCGACCGTCAACTCGTACAAGCGCTTCCAGGATGGGTCATGGGCGCCGGTTCGGGTCGCGTGGAGCCACGACAATCGCACCGCCGGATTTCGGGTGGTCGGGGAGGGACCGAGCCTCCGAATCGAGTGCCGGATCCCCGGAGCGGACGCCAACCCCTACCTCGCCTACGCCGGGGTGCTGGCAGCCGGCCTCGACGGTATCGCGAAGCGGATGGAACCTCCTGCGATGTTCCGGGGCGACGTCTATCAGGCCAAGGATTTGCCGCGGGTCTCGCACACGCTTCGGGAGGCGGTGGCACTGTTCGAACAGAGCCAGTTCGTGCGGGATGCATTCGGTCCCGCGGTTCAGGAGCACTATTCCCACTTCTATGGCCTTGAGGCCACCGCGTACGACAACGCGGTCACCGACTGGGAGAGATGGCGATACTTCGAACGGATCTAGTCGGCAAGGGGTTGCGAGAGATGAGACTCAGAGACAAAGTCGCCCTGGTGACGGGCGCCGGTTCGGGGATCGGCCGGGAGACAGCGTTGCTGTTCGCCGCCGAAGGCGCCAGGGTCGTCATCGTCGACCTGAACCTGGCGTCGGCCCAGGAAACGGCGGGCATGATCGCCGGAACCGAGACGCTCGTCGTCGAAGCGGACGTGTCCCGGGCCGAGGATGCGGAGCGAATGGTGGCGGAGGCGGAGTCGGAGTTCGGGCGCCTTGATGTGCTCTTCAACAACGCTGGCATCTCACACGCCGCAGACGACGACGCAGTCGTCACGTCGGAGGATGTCTTCGATCTCACGATGGCAATCAATGCCAAAGGCGTGTTCTTGGGGTGCAAGTACGGAATACCGGCGCTGAGGAGGGCCGGCGGGGGATCCATCATCAACACCGCCTCTTTCGTGGCGGTCTTGGGTGCCGCCACGCCTCAGATCGCGTATACCGCTTCGAAAGGGGCCGTGCTTTCGATGACGAGGGAGCTGGCCGTGATCCACGCCAGGGAGAACATTCGGGTCAACGCCCTATGTCCTGGTCCGTTGCGAACGGAACTGTTGATGAAGTACCTCGACACCGAGGAGGAGCGCCAACGCCGTCTGGTGCACATCCCCATGGGAAGGTTCGGTGAGGCGGCGGAGATTGCCAAGGCGGTGCTGTTCTTGGCCTCGGACGAGTCATCGTTCACGACGGGAGCCACCTTCCTGGTCGATGGAGGGATCACGGCTGCCTACGTGACCCCGGTGTAGAGAGTGTTCGACATTTGGTCGCGCTCGGGCACTACTCAGAACTGAAGTCCGTGTTCGTCGCCGATGACTGAGACCGCCGGTCTGCTGGTCTGCGACCACGTCGCCCCGGAGTTCCTCGACCTTCACTCGGACATGTTCGGACGCCTGTTGGGTCCCGAAGGATTCGAATTGAAGGTCTTCGAGGTGATCGCGGGTGAGCTTCCCGACCCCGTCGAGCGCTGTGATGCCTGGACCGTCACCAGCTCCCGCTACTCGGTGTACGACGACGAGGTCCTCGCTCACTGGATCGCTGCCTTCCTGCGCCAGGGTCCCGCCTAGACGCGCATTGTTCCGATCAAGGCGGAGGGGCCATCGGCGTCGCCGGTGAAGCGGTCGGATGTGCTCGGGTGATTCGGTTTCCTCGTGTCTCTCCCTCCCTCTGTCCCGACTCGGGCCAGGCCGATCCGCTCGTCGTTGGCACTTCGGAGCCCCGCTGGGGTGACTTTGTGTCGAATAGTGTTGACATGTGGGTCGTTGTGGGTCATAGTGGCACAGGCGAAGGACGACAGTCGCTCGGGTGGTGCCAAATGGCACCGGCGCCCGAACGGCGGATGGGATCGGCGTGACGTGTTCCTCGGAGAGGACAGACACAATGTGGATAGCAAGGGACGGCTCGTCCTTCCTTCGCGCTACCGCAACCAGCTCAAAGAGCAGGGGTGTGTCGTGGCGAAGGGCCAGGACGGTCACCTGATGGTCTTTCCCAAGAACGTCTACGAGGAGAAGCGGGCCGCAGAGGCACTCGCTCTGCCGAACACTCCCGCCGGTCGCCAGTTTCGCCGGACCATGTTCGGTGGGGCGGAAGAGCAGGCTCCTGATTCGTCGGGTCGTCTT
The DNA here is from genome assembly GCA_040905965.1 of Acidimicrobiia bacterium. Classification (GTDB taxonomy): domain Bacteria; phylum Actinomycetota; class Acidimicrobiia; order Spongiisociales; family ZC4RG35; genus DATHWB01. The sequence goes on along the minus strand of JBBDQP010000023.1, from coordinate 239 downwards.
CTTCTCCGTGCCGACCTGCGGAGCTTCGCCAAGCTCGAGATCGGCGAGCCGGTCGCGGTGGTCGGTGTCTACGACCACATCGAGCTTTGGAACGCCGACGTCTACGAGCGTGTCCGCGAACTGGGCGATGCCGCCTACTTGGACTACGAGGAGGAGGACGAGGGACGCGAGTGACGCACGGACGATTGGCTGGCCTATCGCCAGCTCCCCGGAACCAAAGGAAGGCCCCTGACTCCGCC
>JBBDQP010000022.1:24732-47595 GCA_040905965.1 Acidimicrobiia bacterium | reverse complement strand
TGATCGTCGCCTTTGTCCTCGTGGAAGTGAGGGTTCCTGGTCTCCACCTGGAACACGTCTACCAGGGATCGGTTCACTTCCGGATGTGGTGAGGTGCTCACTCCGCCGAACTGCTCGAAGAGGTCGACGAACTCGTAGGGTTCGACTGCGAATCCGCCCGCGAACCGGAGCCGCTTGGCGAGTTCGAGGCTCATCGCGTGTTCACCCGCATTACCGGTCCGAATGATCTCGGTGCCGAACCCGTTGTAGGTGGACAGCAGCAGGTTGAGAAAGCGGTTGGTGACATGGGTGGTGCGGCCCCACCTGTTGAATACCAGCCGGCCCGCTTCGATCTTCGGTTTGGACTGCCATGAGATTCTCACCATCGCATACGGGGTGGGGGCGAGGTGAAGTCCGGCCGCGAACACTTTCACGTATTCGTGCACGGCTCCGGGGACGTAGTTGTCGGCGTCGACGAATCCGACATATTCCTTGCCGGCGATCGCGGCGATGAGCATGCCGAGCACCATTGCCTCGCCTTTTCCTGCCCGCACGCGTGGCCCGTCGACCAGCGATGCCATGCCCGAGTGAGTGAGTGCATCGGCGATCCCTGGGTCGTCCTGATGAACCGCGATCCCTGCGCGTTCGGCGACATGGCAGAAGCGCTCGAGCGAACCTCTCTCGATGTCGAACCGATCGACCGGCTCCCGCTCGGACGCTGACACCAACACGATGAGGCAGTCATGAGGGATGCCCGAGAGGACACCTTCGATCACCTTGCGCCGTTCGTTCTTTGTCGGCACAACGATCGCCATCCTGGCCTCGATCGCGTTGATCTCTCTCGCAGACACGAGGTTCACGAGCCGACCTTCGACGGTTGCGGTACCGAGGCTGTCGTCCAGGCCGGAATCGAGTTCGATCACCTGGGTCGTCTCGTGGATCCGGACCGCACCGAACCGTTCGTGGCGATGTGGGTGCTCGATCCTCATCCTGCGGCGAGGGTACCGAGGAAGTGTCTGTGCCGGGCGATACAGTCGGCGGCGTGAAGGCGCTGCACACCTCCGACTGGCATGTCGGCCGGACGATGCGCGGTCGGAGTCGAGCCGAAGAGCACCGGGCGGTTCTGGCCGAGGTCGTCGGCCAGGCGGGCGAACACGACGTCGAGCTCGTGCTCGTTGCTGGCGACCTCTTCGACACAGCCGCTCCGACACCGGAATCCGAACGGATCGTGTTCCGGGCCTTGCTGGACCTGGCGGATGTGGCCCCGGTTGTCATGGTCTCCGGCAATCACGACAATCCGCGCCGCTTCGAGGCCCTCCAACCGCTCCTCGACCTGGGCAGGGTCACCTCGGTCTCGACGATTCGTCCCGCCGCAGACGGAGGCGTCCTCGATTTCGACGAGATCGGTGCGCGAATCGTGCCGATCCCCTGGACCAGCCAGCGGGCGATCGTCTCGGCCGACGATCTCATCTCGAAGGATCGGGACGACAACGCCATTGCCTACATCGACCGAATGCGCCGCGTGATCGCTGCACTCACCGACGATCTGACGACGGACACCGTGAACCTGGTCGTCGCCCATCTGATGATGCATGTCGAGCCTTCGATGACGGCTGGGAGCGAGCGAGTCGCCCACACCGTCTTCGAATACTCGCTCCCGGCGCAGGTCTTTCCCGGTTCGCTGTCCTACGTGGCGCTCGGTCATCTCCACCGGCCCCAGCGCATCCCGTCGGCCGCACCGATTCGCTATTCGGGTTCGGTACTACAACTCGACTTTGGCGAAGCCGGTGAGCAAAAGTCGACGGTGCTCGTCGAAGCCGAACCAGGGCGCCCGGCTCGCATGACCGAGCTCCCGCTGACGGCCGGGACCCGGCTGGCCGTTCTGCGTGGAACCCTCGAGCAGGTGGTCGAGCAGGCCCAGGGGTTCGGGGACGCGCATGTTCGAGTCGTCTTGGACGAGGCGGCCAGAGTCGGTCTGGCCGATGAGGTGCGTGAGCGGATCCCAGGAGTCGTCGACGTGGCCCTGGAGCGGGCGGAGGACGTCAAGCAACCGAAAGGTGAGGTCCGACTGGGGCGCCCGCCGCGTGAACTCTTCGCCGAGTACCTCGCCCACACCAACTCCGACCAGTCGCTCGTGTCGGTCTTCGACGAGCTCTTCGACGAGGTCTCATGAGGCCGATCTCGCTTCACCTCGCCGGCTTCACGGCCTTCAAGAATGCCACCGACATCGACTTCGAAGGAGCCGACCTCTTCGCACTGACGGGACCCACCGGATCCGGCAAGTCGAGCGTGATCGACGCGATCTGCTTTGCCCTCTACGGCTCCATCCCCCGGCTGAGCGGCGTGGCGCCGGTGGTGTCGCTTGGCAAGCCGGAGGCGCGTATCCGTCTCGTCTTCGCCGTCGAGGATCAGATCTACACCGTCACGAGGCTTGTCGCCCGCCAGGGCGACGGGGCGTCCCAGCGCGATGTCCGTCTCGAGGGGCCCGACTTCGTCGTCTCTGGTGTGCGAGAGGTCGACGCCAGAGTGGAGTCCATCCTGGGCCTCGGCTTCGATCACTTCACGCGTACCGTCGTGCTCCCACAGGGCCGGTTCGCGGCCTTCCTCGAGGACGGTCCGGCTGCCCGGGAAAGGCTTCTCAAACAACTCCTCGATCTTGGTGTCTACGAGGAGATGCGCAAGCGGGGGGCCTCCCACGCCGCACGAATCGAGGGCGATCTCGCAGTGGTCGACGCACAACTGCACGATCTGCTCGTCGATCCGGATCAAGTTGCCGCCGTCGGGGCACGACTGGACCGTCTCAAGGCGCTGCGCGTGGCGATCGAGGAGTCGGCGGCGACCGAGGAGGAACTCACGACCGGTCTCCGAGAGGCGCGGCAAGCGCGCGATCGCCTGTCCGTCGACCTGGAGCGGTTGGACGCGGTGAGGCCTCCAGACGATCTCGACGACGTGGCCGAGCGCCTGCGGACGGCGCGCGTCGCATTCGAAGAAGCACAGACGGCGAAGCAGGGCGCCGAAACGGCCTTGAACACCCTCGTCGAGCGACGAGCGGAGTTGGGCGAGTTGGCTGCCCTCGATCGGGCGATCGAGACCCACGGACGCGTCTCCGAACTGCGGGGCCGACTCTCCAAGGGAAACGAGGTGGTGACCGAGGTCCGGGCCAAGGCGGAGGCGGCGGCGAAGGCCCTGAAGGATGCAGAGGCGGCCCTCAATTCGGCCGACAAGGAGGCCAAAGCCGCCGAACGGGCGCACGCAGCCCACGCCATACGGATACAACTTGCAGATGGCGACGAGTGCCCGGTATGTCTCCGCGCCATTTCGTCGGTCCCGGACGTCGATCGACCGGGGGATCTCGAGGCCGCAAGCCGTGAGCGCGCGGAGGCAGTGCGCGTCCGGGATGCCGCCGCGGAGGGACTTCGTGGGCTCGATGAGGAATTGGCCCGGCTTCAAGGACACCTCGAACAGCGCACCGAGGAGCTGGCGGCGGCGGAGGAGGCCGCATCCGCCCTGGCGCCGCTGGACGAGGTGCGGGCATCCAAGGATCGAGCCGTGGCACTCGACAACGAGATCACCGAGGCTCGTCGCGCAGTGGTCGCGGCGGCAACGGCGGCGGAGGAGAGTGCGCTCGTTCTGGAGAAGGTCGAGAAGGCGGTCGCGGTCGCGGCCGACGCCCTCGACAGGATCAGGGACACGCTGGCCGGGCTCGATCCCCCGGTGCCTGCTCGGGTCGACGCGGTCGAGGACTGGGCTGCCCTCGTCGCCTGGGTGGCGACTCGCAGTGCGAAGCTGCGGGAACAGCGGATCGAATCGGATACCGCCATCATCGGGTTGGAGAAACAACTCGAGACGCTGCGACAGTCCCTGCTCGATGAGGCGAGGGAAGCGGGAATCGAGGATCCTGGTGACGATGTGAAGGTGGCGGTCGCCTCAGCCATCGCGACCGAGGAGGGGAGGCTGGTACGGATGCGCGCCGACCTCGAGAAGAAGCAGGCCCTGGGGGAAAGGCGCAAGGCATTCGAGGCCGAGCGCCTCCGCTACGACGCCACCGCCAAGCTCCTGCGGTCGAACAAGTTCCAGCAGTGGTTGATCGAAGAAGCACTCGTCGGATTGGTTGCGTTCGCCAATGCCGAGTTGGAGAAGCTGGCGGGCGGCGCGTATTCGTTGGCGGTGGACGGCGGGGAATTCGAGGTGGTCGACCACCGAAACGCCGAGGCGCGCCGATCGGTCAAGACATTGTCAGGGGGCGAGACCTTCCTCGTGTCTCTGGCGCTGGCGTTGGCACTGGCCGAACGGGTGGTGGCGACATCTGCCATCGGCACTGCTCGGATCGAGTCGATGTTCCTCGACGAGGGATTCGGGACTCTGGATGCCGAAACCCTCGACACGGTCGCCGCGGTCGTGCAGGAGTTGGGTTCGCGCGATCGCATGATCGGCCTCGTCACCCACGTCCGCGAGTTGGCCGAGCAGATTCCCGTCCGTTTCGAAGTCAAGAAGCTCCCGAACGGCTCGACGGTCACCAGGGTGGAGGCATGAGATTCTCGGTCGAGACCTGGGCGCCCGAATATGGAGCTCCGATCGAGTCCGAGATGGACGACTCGACAACCCCTGTCGATGTCGGTGTTGAACTGGCGGCCGCCGCCTGGCGCCCGCTCGAAGTCGATATCGCGCCGGCACCCGAGGTGGTGTTCGTGGACGGGGTGCGCCGGATCGACGCAAACGTGTGGATCGACGACGAGACGGATCCCGCCGCGTACGGGGTGTGTGCGACCTATGCCGCCGGGGCGGTCCGATGCAACGGTTCAGCCGAGATCGTCGAGGCACTCGTGGAGCGCAGCCTGTTCACGCCTGCTCGCACCGCCGAACCCATCGACACCCGTCACGGCACCTACGGAGTGGTCCCCACGGTGGGATCTGCCCCCGAGGATCTCTGGATCGGGATCCAGAAGCGGATGGCGCTGCTGGAGGGGCGCGTGTCGGCCGGGGTCGGCGGTTCAGGCCTGGTCGTCGTCGACGGACCCTTGTCCCACCATCAGCAGGTGGAAGGGGCGGTCGGGTACGTGAAGACCCAGCATGTCCACCACCTGCCGCCGGATCTCCGTCCGATCCTCAGGACCATCCCGGTCGGTCGCCGCACTCCCGTGTTCATGATCGGCGGCTCTCGCCAGGTGTTCTCGTGGTATCTCCGGCTTGCGTCGATCGGAGGGCCGATGTCAGGGGTGGTGCGATGCGAAGTGGCGGCGGTGGGGAAGGCTGTCGACGCGATCGCGATCGCAGACCAGGTGACGGCGACGCTGCCTCGCTTCGCCTCCCAGGAGCACAAGGATCCACGGGCGCCTCAAAATTTGTATCCGATCGGGGGCCTCGAGAGAGAACTGCGACGTCGCCTCGGCGACCAGATGCTCATGTACCGGGCGCTTCGACGAGCAGCCTCTTGACGGTCAACTCTCGCGACGGGAGGCGAGGACCGCCCCGGCGATGACGAGGACCGCACCGCCGAGGGCGTAGGCCGTGACGCGATCACCGGCGAAGGTCACGCCGAGTGCGAGCGAGATCACCGGTATCAGATAGGTGATGAACGAGGCGCGAGGGCCCCCCACCCGACCTACGAGCGTTGCCATCAGAACGAATGCCAGGCCGGTCCCAACCACGGCGAGGACGACGTTGGCGACCGCGGCGGCGACGGTGAATCTCGAGTCGGCGAGTCCGATCAATCCGAACGGCGTGGTCCAGACGGCCGCCAACACCAGCATGCGCGCCATGACCGGCACCGAGCCGTACTTTTGCTGGATCGGCCCGGCGATGTTCGTCGCCAGGCCGTAACACAGGGTGGCGAAGAGAACCAGCGCCACCCCGATGAATGCGCTTGTCTCATCCGCACCCGAGGAGAGGCTCACCGCCGCGATCCCGACGAATCCGATGGCCAGTCCGAGGCGTTGTGGCCCGCGACTCGGGCGCCCGAAGAACAACCCGCCGATGATCGCCGTGAAGATCGGGACTGCGCCGTTGAGCATCCCGGTGACGGCAGAATTGATGTATTGCTGCGCGAGGGGGAAGAGCGTGAAGGGGACGGCGACCCACACGACGGACAGGACGATCACCTTCTGGTTGTCCGCCGGTTCGAACCGGACTCGCGCCGCCGGGAGCGCTGCGAGTGCCAGTGCGCCCAGCCCCACTCGGATCCAGGTGATGAGTCCTGGATGGAAGGCGTCCAGTGCGATGTCGATGAAGAGGAACGAGGCGCCCCAAATGAACGACACCGCCAGAAATAGGCCCCAGTCCCTCGTCTCGAACGGATCTCGATCGCTGCGAGCCGCGATTGCAGGGAGACTCATCGGGTCAGGTCCATCACGTGGTCTGGCACGTCGAGGCCCGGATGGTTCTTCGGGTCGGATATCGGTTCGGAGTACCCAGTCCGCGTCGGGAGCACTCCTGCCCAGATCGGGAGTTGGTAGTCCTCCTGCTCGTCGTTCGGACCGCCCGTCCGCATCTTGACCGACGCCTCTTCGATGGGGAGCGAGAACATGGCAGTGCCGCGTACCTCCTTGTCGGTCATCGGCCGAAGGTGCGGTCGGCGTTCGGGAAGGATCTTGTCGACGTAGGCATCGAGGATCATCCGCCGCTCATCCACGGATGTGACTGCTTCGCTCCGTCCGAAAACGACGACCGAGCGGTAGTTGGCGGAATGGTGGAAGGCGGAGCGAGCCAGGACCAATCCGTCGATCAGCGTGATCGTCACGCACACTTCGATCCCCGGCTTGGAGGTGCGGAACAGGCGTGTCGCGGGAGAGCCGTGGAGGTAGAGGCGGTCTTCGAGGCGAGCGTGGAGCATCGGGATGACGACCGGCCGGTTGCGGTCGATCAGTCCGACGTGGGCGACGGTCGCCTCGTCGATGATCGAATACGCCAGCTCTCTGTCGTACGAGGCGCGGGCCGCATAGCGCACGTCGGTGTGTTCATTCTGGATCAGGGGTTTGCGGGTCATCAGTTGCCTGGTCAATTGATCGATAGTATATGTATCAATACAAAAATGCGTTTGTATCACGACAAAGATAGCACCCCTCCTCCCGCCTCAGCCGTGGAATTGATGGAAAGGATCGAATCGGATGTGGCCGGCGGCATCCTCGCTGCAGGAGAGAGGCTTCCATCCATACGGGAACTGGCCGAATCGCTGTCCCTCGCCCCCAACACCGTCGCCGCCGCCTACCGTCGACTCGCCGAGCGGGGAGTCGTCGTCAGCCGGGGGACCCGAGGCACCTACGTACTCGAGCGACCCCCGATCGGGGTCCAGCAGTCGGCGATCGTTCCCCCAGGAACGACCGACCTCGCCAGCGGCACTCCCGATCCGCGCCTGCTGCCCGACCTCGACGTCTTCGTGCGCCATCCCGGCCCCTCGACCTCGTACATCGATCCGCCGCTTCTCCCCGAGCTGGCAGAGGCGGGTCGCGAGTGGCTGGGCGCTCAAGGCGTTGCCGTCCGAAGACTCACCGTCACATCCGGGGCACTCGATGCCATCGAACGGATCCTCGCCTCCCGTCTCCGTCCGGGAGACGCAGTCGCTGTCGAGCGCCCCGGCTGGTCGGCAGTCACCGACCTGGTCGCGGCGCTCGGATTGCGCAGCGTCGGTGTGGCAATCGACGAGGCCGGGATGATCCCGGTTGCTCTGGCCGACCGACTCTCCGGTGTCGAGGCCGTCATCCTCACGCCTCGCGCCCAGAATCCTTTCGGGGCGGCGATCGACGAACGCCGCCAACTGGATCTCTCCGAGGTACTTGCAACAAGGCCTGACGTGCTCGTCATCGAAGACGACCACGCCGGTCCGATCGCCGGAACCCCGCTGTATCCGCTCCATGCGGGCCGCAGCCGTTGGGCGTTCGTGCAATCGGTGGCGAAAGCTCTCGGTCCCGACCTCCGACTCGCCTTCGTCACCGGGGATGACCTCACGCTCGATCGGGTCAGCGGCCGATTCGGGATTGGACCCGGTTGGGTGAGTCGGATCCTGCAGCGAGCCGTGGCGTCGATGGTGACCGATCCGGGAGTGAACGCCACCCTCGTCCAGGCAGTGGAGACGTATGCGACTCGTCGGGAGGCTCTCGTGGACGCTCTTCGACTCGCCGGGTTCTCCGGATCCACCGGTCGATCAGGGCTGAACGTGTGGGTGCCGGTTCCCGTCGAAGAAGCAGCGGTGGCCGGTGCTGCCCGCGCCGGGTACTGGATCAGAGGCGGCTCGGAATTCGACGGGGAAGTTCCGGCAGTGCGGATCACCGTGTCGAATCTCGACCTGGATGCCATCCCGTTACTGGTCGGGTCGCTGTCGAGTCACGGTGAGTCCGCACGAAGGCTGGTGTAGCGTCCCCGCATGGCTGCAACACACTTCGCATCGATCGACGAACTCCGAGCCGCGGCGGGATCCCATCTCGGATACTCCGAGTGGTGGGAGATCACCCAGGAACGCGTCAACCAATTCGCCGATGCCACCGATGACCATCAGTTCATTCACGTCGACCCCGAGAAGGCGGCGATGGGGCCGTTCGGTGGGCCCATCGCGCACGGTTTTCTCACGTTGTCGCTGGCAGTGCCGCTCATGCAGCAGATCGTTTCGATCTCCGGCCTTCGAATGGCAGTCAACTACGGCTTGAACAAGGTCCGCTTCCCGGCCCCGGTGCCGGTCGGTTCGAAGCTGCGCGCCGGTGCAACGCTCGAATCCGTCGAAGATGTGGGCGGCGGTGTCCAGGTGGTGTACACGGTCACCTACGAGATCGAAGGCGGCACCAAGCCGGTCTGTGTCGCCGAAACGGTCAGCCGCTACTACCTCTAGTCGGTAGCTCGAACCCACCGGCGGCTCCCGTCGCACTACTCACGAATCTGACCGTCCCCGGCAGCCCGGTCAGCCGGGGTCAACCGCGTCCACTGCGGCTGATGGGTCAGAAGCGCGAACGGCCGGAGACTTTGGAACTGGCGTTGGCTTCAGCCGCCGAGGGTCTCGGTCATCAGGGCACGGATCCTTGTGTACCTCTGATCGGCGGCAGTTTCCGACAACGCCCGGTCCTCGCTGATCGCCGCCATTCCCAGCCCGAGTCGGTTCGCGAAAAGATCTCGTACCAGATCGGCTCCGCCGGACATCTCCTCGCTGTCTCTGAAGGTGTCGGGCGTCACCCCGGCTGTGCGCGCGATTTCAAGACAGCGCCAGACGTCGGTGTGGTCGGTGGGTTTGTGCCTGGCACGAGTGGCATAGGCTTTTAGGACGAGCGCGCTTGCTTCGTCCGGGAAGGGAAGGGCGACCTTCAGGATCTCCCCGTTGATACGTTGCAATTCCAGCTCGATGACCAGCGGTGGGCGCTGCAGGGCGGCCGCCAGCCCGAGCGCCTCGGTTGCCACAACGCTCCCGGCCCGTTTGTTATTTGCAGGGCGGCTGGTGTATGCGGGGAGGAGGATGTCGATAACCGCCTGTCGGATGTGGGTCTCGTCTCCGGCGGGTATGTCATCAACTGGTTTGGCAAAGCGGTCGCCGGAGACCTGATCGTATCCGAGCTCCATGAGGCTTTCGACGAGAGTCTGGTCGCGGACAACCAACGGCGGTGTGCCGAGATCGGCGTCAAGCGTGACCCGGTAGAGGTCGGCTCCCAGGCCCCACCGTGCCGCGAGCACCATCACCATCTGTCCGCCGATAACCCGGTAGGAGACCTTGTGTGGATCGAGCGCCCTGGCGACGTCAGCGAGAGCAACGAATCCAAGGTCGTCAGCCAGGGAGGCGGCTCGCAGCGGGATCCGGTTCAGCGGTTCAACAGCCATTTGCGCAGTTCACCTGCCGCTTCGAGCCGGTCAGATCCCCCCAGGTGTTGCAGGTCCCAGATGATCTGCGCGGTATCGGCAAGCGGGATTTCGTGGTCATCGATTGATGCAGTCGAAGGACGGTGAGGGAAGACCGACTGGTCTTGTGGGAAGCGGAGGATGACATTCGAATCTTCGCGCCCGATGGCCGGCGTCAACTTCGTAACGTTTGTCGAGACTTCTTCGGACGCGTAAAGGACGACGACGCGGGGTCGCATCCAAGCGGCGATCAAGTCAGCCGCTACATCCCCCGAGACGACGATTGAATGGCGGAGTCTTCTCGGGTCGAGCGTTGTTCCGCTCGTCACCGCGGCGGCGACTTCAGTGGGCTCGGCGAGAGAGTAGAAGTAGTGCTCCGACCCGCCCGGGCCGCGATACTCCTCGAGGAAACGGTCGAGCAGTTTCTCACGATTGGGCCACCACCGACCCTCGACCTTGTCCACAAGTTCCAATTCTCGGAGCCGGCCGAGCACCTGGGAGGCGCGGGGCTGAGTAACGCCAGCCTGGTTCGCCAAGCCGGTGGCGTCGCGAGGCTCCCCTTCACCCTCCACGAAACCGAGCAGGGCGCGAATGATCCCGAGACCGCCCATACCTTGCGGGAGGCTCTTGGTCGATGAAGCTTGGCGAGTCTGTCGTGGCCGCCGTTGGTGGGCGAGAAGGCCCGAAGCTCGGAGATGAAGGTTGCCCTCGAAGTCGGCCCAAGACCATCCTGCGTCGGATAGCCTCTGTCCTGTCCCTTCCGTGATGAACGGGGCAACCAGAAGTGGCTCGCCGAGGGCCTCCAGCTCCAAATGTCGAGGCTTGAGATCCTCGACCTCGTTGGGATAGGGGGCGCGCGTTTTCACCTCAACAGCGAAGGTCCAATGCTGCTCGCCATCGCCGACCTCAAGGAGCGCGTCGATATCGTTGTCATCATCCGGAAGAGCCCGGGCGGTGAACCCCGCGTCTCGAAGCGACTTAGTCAGATCCATAAGCACAGTGAACAGTATAAGCACTGTGCTTATGCCATTCAATACGCTTATGTCACGCATGGTGAGTGCCCGATACCTTCTAACGGATCTTCTAACGGATGGGTCGTCAGAGGGGCTCAGCAGGAAGAAGCTGGCAGGTAGCTTTCACGAAACACATACCTGGCCGACACACCCGGAAACAACTCATAACCCGAAGCTGGGAGTCGAATCCTTCCCCACGAGCCTAGAAGTCCGTGGAAGATCCAATTCTTCCTCGCGAACGCGAGCATCACCACCCAAACGATTCAACAGTTCCTGCAGTCCGTTCCCTACTCCGGGCGAGCTTCCCGTGTCATGAGGGCGAGGACGGCCTCGCGTGGGTGATCGCCATCGTGGAGGACCCGGGCGACCTGAGTGGCGATCGGCATGTCGACGCCGTGTTTGGCGGCGAGTCCGAGCACCGGGCGGGCGGTCTTCACGCCTTCCGCCACCATCTGCATCTCGGAGACGACATCGTCGAGCTTGCGGCCTTGGGCGAGGGCCATCCCGACGCGGTTGTTGCGGCTGTCGTCTGATTCGCAGGTGGCGATGAGGTCGCCCATGCCGGCCAACCCGGCGAACGTCTCCGGTCGCCCTCCCATCGCAACCCCAAGCCGCGTGATCTCGGCCAGAGCCCGGGTGATCAATGCCGCCAGCGTGTTCTGTCCAAACCCGAGTCCCTTGGCCATTCCCGCGGCGATCGCCATGACGTTCTTCAGGGCCCCTGCGAGTTCGCACCCGATGACATCGGTGTTCGTGTACACACGAAACGTGGGGTCCATCAGGGCCGCCTGAAGTGCCGCGGAGGCATCTGCATCGTTCATCCCGATCACTGCTGCCGCCGGCGCGCCTCGCATGACTTCTTTGGCGAGGTTCGGTCCGGTGAGAACCCCCGATCGGCTGGGGTTGCGATCGGGGAGAACCGAACTCACGACCTCTGTCATGCGCATCAGAGTGTCTCCTTCGATGCCCTTCGTCAGGCTGAGGATCGGGATGTCAGCTCCCAAATTCGGCGCGAGTTCTTCGAGGACGGCGCGAAACCCGTGCGACGGCACGGCCATCACCACCGCCTCCGCCCCGTCGATCGCGTCGATCGAATCGGATGTCGCACGCAGGCCGTACGGAAGTCGGTGCCCAGGGAGGTAGTCGGCGTTTTCGGCAGTGGTGTTGATGGCGTCCGCCAACTCGGACCGCCGAGCCCAGAGGACGACCGGATTGGTCCGGGCGGCGATCGACGCGAGGGTCGTTCCCCAGGATCCGGCTCCGATGACGGCGATGCGCATTGGCGCGGACCATACCGGCCGACTTGGACGGTTCGCCGCCGCCGCTACCTTCTCGGTTCCCCCCTCTCCCCGGAGTACCTCAGTCATGGCGCTGCAAGCCGGCATCGTCGGTCTTCCCAACGTCGGCAAATCGACGCTTTTCAACGCACTCACGGCGGCTGGTGCCGAGGCTGCCAACTATCCGTTTGCCACCATTGAGCCGAACGTCGGTGTCGTGGCGGTGCCCGACGACCGCCTCGCCCAAATCAACTCGGTCATCGAGACGAAACGGATCGTGCCTACTTCGGTGGAGATCCTCGACATCGCCGGTCTCGTCAAGGGAGCGTCGCAGGGCGAAGGGCTGGGCAACCAATTCCTCGGCCATATTCGGTCTGTTGACGCCGTGATCCACCTCGTTCGGTGTTTCGAGGGCGACGTCACACATGTCGACGGGTCTGTCGACCCGGCACGGGATATCGACACCGTCGACCTCGAATTGATTCTCGCCGATCTCGCCGTTGCCGAGCGTCGCCTCGACCGGCTCCGGCGGTCGGTGAAGACCGGGGACAAGGGTCTCGCCCTCTCCCTCGACGTCACCGAGCGGCTACACCGCTGGCTGGCGGACGGGAACCCGGCCAGAACACTGCCGGCGACACCCGAGGAGCGGGACACGTTTCGGGACGCGCAACTCATCACGTCAAAGCCGGTGCTCTTCGTGTGCAACGTCGACGAGGCGGGGCTGGGAGGAAATGCCCATGTCGACATCGTGCGCGAGGTGGCAGCGGCGTCCGGGGCGGGCCTGGTCGTGATCTGTGCCCAAGCCGAGGCGGATATTGCCGAACTGGACGGCGCCGATCGCGAGGTGTTTCTCTCCGACCTCGGGCTGGGCGAGCCAGGACTCACGACCCTCTCCCGGGAGGCATATGGCCTGCTTGGACTCGACACGTTCTTCACAGCCGGCCCGGCCGAGATTCGGGCGTGGACGATCCGGCAGGGCACCAGAGCACCGCAGGCGGCCGCTGTGATCCACACCGATTTCGAGAAGGGGTTCATCCGGGCCGAGGTCTACACGATCCCCGACTTGCTGGCACACGGATCAGAGGCAGCGCTCCGAGCTGCAGGCAGGATGCGGGTGGAAGGCAAGGAATACGTGGTCCAGGACGGCGACGTGGTCTTCTTCCGATTCAACGTGTGAACGTGATGAGGCCCCGGTAAGGGGAGCCGGGGCCTCATCATCTCTCCCTCCAAAGGGAGCTCCGCACGGAGCTTGAGTAGGCATGCCAGGGGGTGTGCCCGCTCCGCATCGGTACGCAAGACGGGGATGTGGGGGTCACCTCCCGCCCGCTCGATGCACCATAGAAGCACACCCTTGTCGGCTGCAACCAATGAGAGACGCGGGTCTCCGATTCGACGCTTTGTCGTTTCCTGTCGGCTTTATCGCAAGACGAGGTAGTGTGACTCTCGCCGACGAACCTGGCGGGAGAGACCCTCCCCGGAGGGCGCCGAAGGGGCAATCCATCCCCGGAAACTCTCAGGCATCAGGACCGCCCAGGGAAGGCAACGCTGTGCCGGATCACCGGCCAAGGCGGGGGACCAGGCGACCTCAGGAGGCGTAATGGAACCCCGGCCTTTCCACGAGCGGCACATCGGTCCGAGCGAAAACGACATCCGCGTGATGCTCGACGTGATCGGCGCCGAATCCCTCGCAACCATGGTCGACGAGACGGTGCCCGCCGGCATCAGAGACGACTCGCTCGACCTTCCCCCAGCCCTGTCGGAGTCAGAAGCGGTCGCACGATTGCTCTCCCTTGCGAGTCGCAACACCGTTGCGAAATCGATGATCGGCATGGGATATCACGGCACGATCACGCCGCCGGTCATCAAACGGAATGTCCTCGAGGATCCGGCCTGGTACACCGCCTACACGCCGTACCAGGCCGAGATCTCCCAAGGGCGCCTCGAGGCGCTTCTCAACTTCCAGACGATGGTCGGTGACCTGACCGGGTTCGCCGTCGCCAATGCCTCTCTTCTCGACGAAGCCACCGCCGCCGCCGAAGCGATGACCATGGCCCACCGCGTTGACAGGGGCCGGCGGGATGTGTTCTGGGTGGACTCAGGATGTCACCCCCAGACCATCGGGGTGGTGCAGACCCGTGCCCTCCCTCTTGGTATCGAAGTCGTCGTCGCCGATCCCGATTCGTTCGACCTCACCGCGGCGTTCGGACTTCTGCTCCAGTATCCGTCGTCCACCGGAGAGGTGCGGGACTTCGCTCCACTTGCTGCGGCAGCGGCCGGGGAGGGCCTCACCGTCATCGCGGCGGCCGACCTCCTGGCCCTGACGGTCTTGAAACCTCCCGGCGAGTGGGGCGCGCACATCGCGGTTGGGTCGACTCAGCGCTTCGGGGTTCCGATGGGATTCGGCGGGCCGCACGCCGCCTATATCGCCACCGTCGAGGAGTTGGTGAGGTCGTTGCCGGGACGACTGGTCGGCGTTTCCCAGGACTCGGCCGGCCGCATCGCGCACCGGCTGGCTCTGCAGACGCGTGAACAGCACATTCGGAGGGAACGGGCGACGTCGAACGTCTGCACGGCTCAGGTCCTCCTCGCCGTCATCGCCGGGTTCTACGCGGCGTGGCACGGCCCGGACGGTCTGGCAGCCATCGGTCGGCACGTCCACGACCACGCATCATCGCTGGCCGCCGGTGTCGCCGAGGCGGGCTGGGCCCTGCGGCACGACTCGTGGTTCGACACCATCACCGTCGAGACCGGTGATCGAACCGACGACGTGATCGAGTCGGCGCTCGCTGCCGGGGTGAATCTTCGAAGAGTCGACGATGCCCATGTGGGGATCACGTGCGACCAGACGACGACCGACACGGATATCGAGGCCGTCCTCGCCTCCTTCGGTGCCGAGGCTCCTGCGTCGGGTGGGCGTTCGGGACTGCCTGCAGATCTCGTCCGCACCACCGACTACCTCACGCACCCCGTCTTCCATCGCTATCGGTCGGAGACCGAGATGCTTCGCTACTTGCGGATGCTGTCCGACAAGGACCTTGCCCTCGACCGGACGATGATCCCGCTCGGCTCGTGCACGATGAAGCTGAACGCGACATCAGAGATGATTCCGATCACCTGGCCAGGCTTCGCCGACGTCCACCCGTTCGTTCCCGCCGACCAGGTGCGCGGATATCACCGACTGATCGAAGACCTCGAAGAGTGGCTGGCGGAGATCACCGGCTACGACGCCGTGTCCCTTCAGCCGAACGCCGGTTCGCAGGGCGAACTCGCCGGTCTCCTGGCGATACGGGCGTTCCACCAGGCAAACTCGCAGCCGGAGCGAACGGTCTGTTTGATTCCTTCCTCGGCGCACGGAACCAACGCCGCGTCCGCAGTGATGGCCGGGTTGGAGGTCGCCGTCGTGGCGTGCGACGACGGCGGCAACGTCGACCTGTCCGATCTGGCCTCCAAGCTCGATGCGCATCGGGACCGGATCGCCGCACTGATGGTCACCTATCCCTCCACCCACGGTGTCTTCGAAGAAGCGATCGGTGAGATCTGTGACATGGTTCACGACGCCGGCGGTCAGGTCTATGTCGATGGTGCCAACCTCAATGCCCTGGTGGGTATCGCCAAACCCGGACGGTTCGGGGCTGACGTGTCGCACCTCAACCTGCACAAGACCTTCACGATTCCCCACGGTGGTGGGGGGCCGGGGGTCGGGCCCATCGGAGTTCGAAGCCATCTCGCCCCCTTCCTTCCCGGTCATCCGGTGAGCGGTGGGCCGACCGTCGTCGGCCCAGTGTCCGCCGCCCGGTGGGGGTCTGCAGGAATCCTGCCCATTCCGTGGGCCTACATCGCCATGATGGGCGCCGACGGGCTTCGGCGTGCGTCGGAAGTCGCCATCCTCAGCGCCAATTACGTGGCCGCTCGCCTGTCTGATGCCTATCCGATCCTCTACCGCGGGTCGGCCGGTCGGGTGGCCCACGAATGCATCGTGGACCTCCGCCAGATCACCAAGGCCTCGGGGATCACGGCCGAAGACGTGGCCAAGCGGCTCGCCGACTACGCATTCCATGCGCCGACCCTCTCGTTTCCGGTGCCTGGCACGCTCATGGTCGAACCCACGGAGTCGGAGTCCCTGTCCGAACTCGATCGATTCTGTGAGGCGATGCTGTCGATCCGAGAGGAGATCCGGCGTGTGGAGGACGGCACGTGGCCCAGAGTCGACAATCCGCTCGTGCGCGCTCCGCACCCGGCGGAAGACCTGATCGTCAGTTGGTCGAGGGCGTACCCGGCCGAGATCGCGGCGTTCCCGGTTCCATCGCTACGGACAAAGGGGTACTTTCCGCCGGTCGGTCGTATCGACGGCCCGGCAGGAGACAGGAACCTCGTGTGTGCGTGCCCGCCGGTGGCAGAATACGCCACGTAGCGAAGAATTTCCTTCACCGGGCCAGGGAACATGCCGATTCGAGGGCGGTCGCACCGCTCCTCGGCCCACGGACCCCGGGGGACGGTGACACACCCAGACGCGGCAACGGGGGGACATCAGATGGACTTCAGAGGACATCTCCGGCTTCCGGATGATGCCGGAATCGGCATCCCCGTTGTGCTGCGCCTCGAAGATATCTTCGTCATCATCTCCTCGGGCGGCGACGAGTTGGGCGCCTGGCGCGCCGACGACGTGGTCGTCGAGCGGCTCCACTCGAACCAGTTCGCGATCGAACTCGATGGAGAGGCGACGGTGTTCGTGGCCCAGGATGCACTCGGGTTTGCCTACGAGGGCATCGTGGCGATCCAGGGTCTGCAGGAGCGCCTGAACAAGTGGCGGATGTTCAAACGGTCGAAGCGCAAGAAGTCGGCGGAATACGCCGAGACCTCCGTCGAGGCTCCGTCGGCTGCACAGACCGAGGATGTCGTCTCCACTCCGGAACCCGACGTTGGTGTGGCCTCCTCGAAGGTCACGAGTGCTCCCGAGCGGATTTGGATGCCTCCTCGTTCCGCACCGCCAACCTCTGCAGTCTCCCCGACTTCCGAGTCCGACTCCCCCGAGGGGGCGGTCCAGGAAGAACGCTCCGGGTCGTCGCCCACCAGCGTGAGGGTGTCCTATCCCCGAACGCCGCCCACACCTCCAACAGTCGAGTCCTTCGTTTGGTCTGCCGTGTCCGCGGGGCCCGAGTGTGAACCCGAAGAGGTCACGGCAGCCGCAAAGGGGGCTGTCCAGTCCGATGAGGACTCGGCGACTGACCCGGAGCCTGAGATCGTGTACGACACCTATGTTCTGCCCGTCGCCGGTGCAGTGGACGTTTTTGCGTCGTCGATGCCCGCCGAACAGGTGCCCGAGGCCGTCGTCGAGCCGGCGGTTGACCGGTCACCTGCGGCCGACATCGAGCAGTCACCACTCGCCGATGAACTCACGGCCGAGCCATCGTTCGGGCAGCAAGAGTCGAAAAGTCCAGAGCCTGGCGAGTCGATCTCTGACGTGCCTGGGGTGGTCCGCTCCAATGGTCCGGGTGCGGTTCGCGACCCCTCCGAACGGTCTGGCACCTGGGATTGGCTTCGATCGCTCTTCGGGCGCAGAAAGAGGGCACCTGTTCACGACCACGTGTACGGCGATCCGAAGACCATTGGCGGGCTCACCCGCCAGGTATGTGACATCTGTGGGCATGTCTCCTTCCGTGGCGAAGACGTGTACGAGGGCTGGTGAGAGAACCAACCGTCCACCCGGGTGCGTTCGTTGCACCCAGCGCCCACATCCACGGGGACGTGACCGTCGGTGACCGGGCCGTGATCCTCTTCGGCGTGGTCATCCGGGCCGAATTCGATCGGATCAGCATCGGGGTCGAGACCAACATCCAGGATGGAACCGTCGTGCATTGCGATGCAGGGATTCCCACGCGAATAGGGGATCGCGTGACGGTCGGTCACGCCGCAGTCCTTCACGGCGCGACGGTCGGTGACCACTGCCTGGTCGGGATCGGGAGTCGCGCCCTCAACCGCTCCATCCTGGGCGAAGGTGCGTGGCTGGGGGCCGGCGCGATCTTGACAGAAGGAAGCGAGATCCCACCCTGGACCCTTGCCTTGGGCGTGCCGGCTCGGCCAGTTCGCGAACTGAGGCCGGATGAGATCGAGCGACAGCGTGCCGGCGTGGACGACTATCAGGAGATCGCCGCCATGTATCGACAGCGTTTCACGACCTGACCAACTTGGCTGGCTCCCAGGTGAAACGTCGCATTGCGATCCACGCTCCGACCACCCCCCACGCCAGCAACACGAGCAGATCGACCCCTGGGAAACCGGGATCGACGAGCGGATTCCACTGTTCCGAGAAAGCAGCGACGAAGGGGCGGAGCGGGAAGAACGCCGCCAGCGTCGCCAGCCACTCCGGCCCTGACTCAACAGGAAAGAAGACCCCCGAGATGAACGCCAGCGGCAGGATCGTGGCATTGGCGATCGCAGGAGCCGCTTGACCGTTGCTCGTCAACCCGGCAACGGCGAGCGCCAGAGCCGACCACGCTGCGGCGCCCACCACCAACACGAGCAATGCCAACGGAAGACGCGACCAGAGGACCTCGACGTCGAACGCGACAACTCCGACGATGAGCATGATCAGCACGCTCGTCAGGCCGATACCGCTGGCAGCCAGCACCCGGCCACCGATGTACGTGCCCGGCGGGAGAGGGGTTCCGAGCACGCGTTTCAAGATTCCCTCGTCTCGGTCCATCGAGGTCGTGATGACGAGATTGGTGTAGCAGGCGGTGACGATGGAAAACACGGCGATCGCCGGTGTGAAGAACTGGGCGAATCCGAGACCGCCGAGAGAGTCGACGGTGGCGTCGCCGTTGAGCAGGTTGAACAGGACCAGGAACATCAGGGGGAAGGCCACGGTGAAAAAGGCCGCGACCGGAACCCGCCAGAAGACCCGGGTGTGATGGACGAATTCCCACCACAAGTTCCCCATCAGCCGTCCTCTCCGGCAAGTTCGAGGTAGACGTCCTCGAGCGAGGGCCTCGCCATCTCGAGACCGTCGAGTGGGACGCCATTGTCGAGCGCCCATCCTGTCAATGCGTACAGCGTCTCCACAGGTCTGGTGCTGGCGATCTCGGTCCATCCGTCCTTACGGGTGATCGCCTGGTGGGAGAGGGACTCCGGGAGTTGGCCCGCAGTCCGAAAACGGATCGTTGCGACCCGGGTTTGTCGACCGCCGAGGGTGGACGGATCGCCCTCGGCGACGATTCGTCCTCCGGCGATGACGGCAACCCGGTCTGCGAGATGTTGGGCTTCGTCGAGGTAGTGCGTCGTGAGAATGACTGTTGCCCCGTCCGCTGTCAGTTCCGTCACCAATCGCCATGCCTCTCGCCGGGCGGCCGGATCGAACCCGGTCGTGGGTTCGTCGAGAAAGATCACTTCGGGCCGGCCGATGATGGCGGCCGCCATGTCGACGCGCCGGCGCTGACCCCCGGAGAGTGTCTTGATTCGGGCGTCGGTCTTCTCGTTGAGACCGACGCGCCCGATGGTGGTCTCGACATCCGCCGGATCGCGGTACAGACGAGCGAGACGGGTGAGGGCCTCTCGAACGGTCAGCTCCTTTTCGATGCCGGACTGCTGGAGCACGATCCCTATTCGCTCACGCCAACTCGGCCCGGCGGTGCGCGGATCTTGGCCGAGGACGGTCGCTGATCCGCCGTCCGGATTTCGATAGCCCTCGAGAATCTCGACCGTGGTGGTCTTGCCCGCGCCATTCGGCCCGAGCAGGGCGAAGACTTCCCCAGCCTCGACCGAGAAGTCGATTCCGTCCACGGCCACGATCTCGCCGTAGCGCTTGCGGAGGTTTCGGACCTCGACGACCGCCATCAGCTCTCCGCGTTTTCCGTCCATCGACGACGGGCGGGTGAGTGGTTCAGAGACCCCACTTCCAGACCATCGCGGCCAATGTCACGAGGAGAATGGCGAGGTCGAGAAGTTCGATGGGTCGCGTCTTCTTGGCGATCGCGTCAGCCCCGGCAATGTCGCCTTGGTCGAGCTTCGCCGCCGCTGCCTCCCCTCGTTTGCCGAACACGGCCGGTCCGACTGCGGCGCCGAAGATCACGGCGGCGAACCCGATGGAGATGAACGGCGTGCCGAAGCCGACGGCGTCGTTGCTGACCACCATCCAGATGCCCGAAACGAGTACCACGACGGCGGCAGGGGCGAACAGGCGTGTTCCCATCGCTACCTGATTCCGATGCCAGAGGGCCCGCGCCACCGGCTGCCCAGCGCGGGCCAAAGGCGCTTCAGCCAACTGCCGGACGGCTGCCCCGATCCATGCGGCGGCGGCGGCGATGTGCAGGAACAAGAGAAACTGATACATGGAACCCCTCTCGGATTACGGCGCGACGATAACCGGGCGGAGCCTCCGACCACTGTCTGTAGCCTGAGTGGACATGTCGCTTCCTGTCATTCCGGTCTTGATGTCGGGCGGGCGCGGGACCCGGTTGTGGCCGCTCTCCCGCAAGGGCCGGCCGAAACAGCTTCAACGGATCCTCGGAACGTCCACGTTGCTGCAGGCCACCGCGACCAGGCTGGCCGGGATCGCCGGGCTGGCTTCGCCGATCGTGGTGTGCGGGATAGGCGATGCCGAGGAGGTGCTCGAGCAACTCGCGGCGGTCGGACAGGAACCCATGGTCACCGTCGCCGAACCCGTCGGCCGCAATACAGCCCCTGCCATCGCCGCCGCCGCCCTCGTCGCTCCATCCGAATCGGTTCTGGTCGTCTTGCCATCCGACCACATCGTCACTGACGTCGCATCGTTTCGGCGGGCGGTCGCCGTCGCCACTGAGGCAGCCGAAGGCGGAAAGATCGTGACCTTCGGGGTCGTGCCGACCAGGACAGAGACCGGCTTCGGATACATCGAGGCTCCTCTCGGCGGGCCGGTGCGGCCCATCGTGGACTTCCTCGAAAAGCCGGACAGCGAAACCGCGACTCGACTCGTCGACGGTGGCAAGCACTTCTGGAATTCCGGGATGTTCGTTTTCCGACCCGACGTGGTGCTCGACGAGATCCAGAGGCACGCTCCCGGCATCGTCGAAGCCGTCCGGCGTTCTTTGGCTTCGGCATCGGGACCGATTCGGCATCCTGGTCCGGAGTTCGCCGATGCCCCTTCGTTGCCTTTCGACGTTGCGGTGATGGAGAAGACAGATCGGGCGGTCATGGTTCCACTCGACGCAGGATGGGATGACGTCGGATCGTGGCGGTCGCTGTGGGAAGTCGGTGATCGTGATCGCGACGAGAACGTCCTTGTTGGCGACGTGATCACCCACGACACCCACCGCTCCTATGTGAGGTCTGACGGTCGCCCAGTCGTAGTCCTCGGCTTGGACGACGTCACGGTGGTCGATGCAGGCGACGTCGTCTTTGTCGCGTCGATGCGCGACGCCGAGAGCGTGCGCGCACTCATCGCCCTCCTCGACAAGAACCGCCCAGAGCTGACCTGAAGCGAAGTCGCCGTGGGTCCTACCATCGCGACCATGTGGCGTCGTTTCGTGCTCCTGGGTGTCGTCGTCGTGCTGGCGGCGTGCTCGGCGGCTCCGGCGGAGAACGCGACCGGGGCGGACATCTATGCCCAGTTGTGTGCCAGCTGCCACGCCCGCGATCTCTCCGGCGGGGTCGGTCCTGGGCTCGGGCCGGGCTCGGGCGCGGTTGAGCTGTCTGATGACGTGATCGCCCAGACCATTGGTCGGGGCAAGGGGAGCCGGATGCCGGCGTTTTCGAGGACGCTGTCCGATGCCCAGATCGAACGGGTCGTGGCGTTCATCAGAGAGCAGCAGTCGGGATGAGCCTCGGCGATGTCTCTTTGCATCCGATTCGCATTCCTATGCGGGTGCGGTTCCGGCGCGTGACATGGCGGGAGGCGGTTCTCATCGAGGGGGCCGCCGGCTGGGGGGAGTTCAGTCCGTTTCCCGAGTATCCGGCGGCGGTCGCTGCTCGTTGGCTGGCCGCCGGCTTGGAGGCGGCCGTGAGGGTGTGGCCCGATCCCGTGCGCGACCGGATCCCGGTGAACGTGACGATCCCGGCCGTCGAACCGGAGGTGGCGTATCACACGGTGCTCGAGTCCGGATGCCGAACGGCGAAGGTCAAGGTCGCGGAGCCGGGCGAGGATGCCGACCTCGACATCGCCCGCGTGGCTGCGGTGCGAGACGCCCTTGGACCTGACGGAAAGCTGAGGATTGACGTCAATGCTCAATGGAGCCTGGACGAGGCAGTCTCACAGATCGAACGATTTGCCGAATACGACCTCGAATACGTGGAACAACCCGTTGCCACGATCGACGAGTTGGTGGAACTCCGGAAGAGGGTCTCGGTGCTGATTGCAGCAGACGAGGCAGTCCGGACGGCCGACGATCCGATGGAGGTCGTGGAGCGGGGCGGCGCCGACCTGTTGGTCTTGAAAGTGCAGCCGCTCGGTGGTGTCCGACGAACGCTCGATCTGGCGTCTCGTGCCGGGCTCCCTGTGGTGATCTCGTCTGCGTTGGAGACATCGGTCGGTTTGGCCGCCGGAATGGCGGCGGCCGCCGCCTTGGACGAGCTTCCCTATGCCTGCGGGCTTGCGACAGTTTCGCTGTTGGAAGGGGACGTCACGAGTGAACCGCTCCACCCGGTCGACGGTGAGATCCTGGTTCGCAGACCGGTGCCCGAACCCGATCTGATCGAACGCTGGCGGGCGGACCCGGAGACCGAGAGACGCTTGTTGCGGAGTCTCCGGGACGCGGCGGAACTCCTCACGTGACCTATCCGAATGCTTCCACCGCCCTCGCCGAGGTGCTCCTCGA
>JBBDQP010000022.1:0-24632 GCA_040905965.1 Acidimicrobiia bacterium | reverse complement strand
TGTTGTTGACGGCGGACCGGCCACCCGAACTGCACGGCACGGGCGCCAACCAGACCATCGCCCAGGCCGGGCTGTTCGGGTCCTCGGTGCGGTGGTGTGCTCAGCTCGGTCCAGCGGAACACTCCGCCACTGCGAGTTCCGAGTGGCGAACGGTTGTCGCGCGCGCAGTCGAGGCCGCCTCTGACGGCCCGGTGCATCTGAATATCGCCTTCCGGGAACCGGTCGTGCCCGAGAGCGATGACGGACGAGACAGTGACCGCCCGTTCGAGTACGAGTCCGCCGGGCACCCTGACGGTGGTTCGTGGGTGAGAACGGACCTGGAGATCGCCCGGCCGGTGCCGCTCGATGACAGGTGGACGGTGCCGGAGCGGGGTGTCGTCTTGGCAGGAGAGGCTCCCTTCGTTCCGGTGGATGCGATCGATCGCCTGGCCGCGGCACTTGGATGGCCGCTCCTCATCGAGCCCACCGCAGGTGGCCGGCCCCCGCAGTCGATCACAACGGTCCACCACCTCGTGTCCGATGTCGACATCGCCACCCGGCTTCGCCCAGAGGTGGCGTTGGTCATCGGCCGTGCGAACCTCTCACGCCCCGTCACCAACTGGCTGGCCGACGTGCCGAGACTCATCGTCGACCCGCGCATCAGCAGTCCGCCGAGTGAGGCGGCCGTCCTGACCGAAAGCTGGCCTCTGGTGGACGGCGTCGGGCGGCGCGACGGCGGATGGCGGCGGATGTGGCTCCAGATGGAGGACACAGCCCGCCACGCCCTCGACAGCGCGCTTGACGCTGCCGGACTGACCGAGCCTCGGATCGCCCGGGACGTGGCAGGAGCAGTTCCCGATGACGGCGTCCTGTTCGCAGCATCGAGCATGCCCATTCGTGATCTCGATCTCGCGATGCGAACGAGCGCTGTCCGAATCCTCTCGAATCGCGGTGCCAGTGGGATCGACGGTGTCGTGTCGTCGGCGTTCGGAGTGGCATCTACCCATCCGGGTCCGGTGGTGGCGCTCACCGGAGACCTCGCCCTCCTGCACGACTCGAACGGGTTCCTCGTCGAGCCGCGTCCCGACGTCGTGTTCGTCGTCGTCAACAACGACGGTGGCGGGATTTTCTCGTTCTTGCCGCAGGTGCGGCAGACGGACGTGTTCGAGCGCGTGTTCGGCACACCGCACGGTCGCTCGTTCGGACAGCTCGCAAAGTTCCATGGCGTCCAGCACGAAACTCTGGTCGAAATCGGCGAACAGATACCGAGGGCCATCGCCGCCGGCGGGACATGGATCCTGGAGGCTCGTACGGATCGCTCGTCGAATCCGGCGACCCATCGGGCGCTCACGGCCGCCGTGGTGGCGGCTGTCAATCGAAGGCTGATTGCATCGCCAGAAGCTTGATGCGGGTTTCTTCCAGTTCGGCTTCGGGAAGCGATCCGTCGACGATGCCGGCTCCGGCGAAGAGGCGGGCTCGGGCGCCCGAAAGCTCGGCACACCGCAATGCGATGGCGAACTCCCCGTCGCCTTCCGCATCCATCCATCCCACGGGCCCGGCATAACGACCCCGATCCATGTGCTCGAGGCGTCGAATGAGGTCGATCGCGGTTCCGGTCGGCGTCCCCCCGACGGCCGCGGTCGGATGGAGTCGGTCCGCAACTGCCAGCGCGGACATGGCGTGTGTCAGTCGGCCTTCGAATCGCGTGGCCAGGTGCTGCACGTTGGCGAGTTGGAGCAGCGAGGGCTCGGCCTCTCGTTCGAGCCGTTCGCAGATCTCGCCGAGTACCCGGCCGACCGACGCGGCAGCACTGGCGTGCTCGCGCAGGTCCTTGTCCGAACCCAAGAGTTCCTTGCCGAGCCGTTCGTCCTCGATCGGGTCCTCTGATCGCGCAGCAGATCCAGCGAGGGTCTGGGAGGCGACCTCACGGCCGGTTCGCCGAACCAGTAGCTCAGGTGATGCTCCGACCAACCCGTCGACGCGAAACACGAAACAGTCGGGAAAGCGGGCCTCCAGTCTCCGGAGGAGTCGGATCGGGTCGAAGGGTGTCTTGGACCACAACGCATAGTCCCGTGCCAGGACCACCTTCTCGACGCCGCCCTCTTCGATGATGTCAATGGCGGCTGCAACCGATTCGAGCCATTGGACATCCGGGATCGACGCTCCGGCGTAACGGGGCCGGTCAGCGGTGCTCACCGACTCCGAATGGGACGCGACTGACTCCCGCGTGGCGCCATCGACCGAGATGGATTGCCACCGGTCGTCCCGCCGCACCACCGTGTATTGGGGGACGAGCAGCACCGAGCCCGCCGACCGATCATCGAATGTGAACGAGGAAAATGCCACAGGCCCGGCGTCGACACCGTCGTCCTGCATCTCCGCCAGAGCGCACCAATCCGAGAACGCCCGTTCCGCCCGCTCGAATCGGCCGGGTCCGAAGCCGGCGCCGACCCGCAGCGCCTCACCCCACCCGAAGACCGAGGTTCGGGGCGACATCCAGACCAGGTCCGGCCGGTCCGACAGCAGGTCCGAGGGCGACTCGATCGCACTGGCGTGGATGTGTGTCATCGCTCGGTGGTCATGCGGGCCCTCGCCTCGGCGAGGAGTAGCCCCCGGAAATGGTGGCCGACCAGGCGGCTCGTCGCCGGCAGCATCGTCCGGAAAGCTTCGACCAAGCGGGCGGCTGCATCGATGTCGGATTCTGCGGTTGCTTCCACCGAGTCGCGGACGAAGGTGGCGAACACGTCGACCGCCCGCGCGGCAATCGGACGCATGGCGTCATCCATGTCGCGGGCGAGGTTCATGAGCTCCGCCAGCGGAAGACCAGCGTCGACGAGTTGCAGCCCTGCTGCGAGCGCGTCTGTTTCCGCCGAATCGAACCTGTCCGGTTCTGTTGCTTTCGGTATCAACAAGCCGCCCCGCACCAGCGCCTCGAGAAGCGGCAGGGACACGTCGACCGATTCTGCGAGCTGTTCGAGGGTGGCCAAGGAATCGCCTCCTTCGAGCGCCTCGAAGAGTGCCTGGTCCCATGGGTCGAGGTCTGAACGCGGAGTCGAGTCAGGTGTCACTGTCGTCGAAGGTTACGGACTCCACGGACAGGTCCAACCCGGTGAGAGCACGTATCCGCTCAGACACGCCGGTCGTCGAACCGGTCACCAGGATTCGGAGACCGTCGGGGCCGCGCGTATCGGCCATGCGGATCACTTGGCGGGCCACCGCCTCGCCAGGATCGACGATGGTCACGTCGGGTCCGGCGATGGCTTCTATGTGGTCCCGGAGGAACGGGTAGTGGGTGCAACCGAGGACGAGAACGTCAGCGCCGTGATCGAGGATCGGTCCCAGGCTGGCCTCGATGGCTGATTGGATCTCGGCGTGACCGGGCGGATCTTCGACCAACTCCATCCAGCCGGGACACGGAGCGTCGATGACCTCGACGTCGATCGCAAACCGGTCGACGACCGAGGCGTACAACGCGCCCTGGAACGTTGCGGGAGTGGCCAGGACGCCGATCATCCCGGAGCGGGTGAGGGCCACGGCTGGTTTCACCGCGGGTTCCATCCCAACGAACGTCCGATCGGGATGCATCTCCCGTAGGTGATGGAGTGCAGCCGCAGACGCCGTATTGCAGGCAATGACGATGCTGTCGGCACCCTGTGCGATCAGATACCGGGTGATCGCTTCGGCCCTGCCTTGTACCTCTTCGAGGCTTCGCTCTCCGTACGGCGCCCACTCGCGATCGCCCAGATAGAGGATGCTTGCGGAGGGGTCCAGCGCGAGCACTTCTCGAATTACCGAGAGGCCCCCGAGGCCCGAGTCGAAGACCCCGATCACACGGTGGGACGGTAGCGTCGGGAGACGACTGAATTGGAGGATGGATGCAAATAGATGGGACATCGGCGATCGTCACGGGTGGCGCCTCCGGCCTGGGAGCAGCCACGGCCAGACGTCTCGCCGTCGCCGGCGCTCGAGTGGTGGTTGCGGATTTGAACGCGGATGCGGGAGAAGCCGTCGCAGACGAGATCGGTGGTGCATTCGTGGCCACCGATGTCACCAAGCCGGATGACGTGTCCGCTGCCGTGGCGGTAGCCGTCGAGATGGCTCCGCTTCGGTCGCTGGTGAATTGTGCGGGGATCGGTTCGGTGGGCCGCACTATCAATCGGGACGCGAGTCCCCACGACCTCGACTACTTCGCGACAGTGCTCGCCATCAACCTGACGGGCACCTTCAACTGCATCCGACTCGCGGCTTCGGCGATGGCCGGACTCGATCCCGTCGATGACCACGGCAGCCGTGGTGCGATCGTCAATACGGCTTCGGTCGCCGCCTTCGACGGCCAGATCGGCCAGGCGGCGTATTCCGCATCGAAGGGCGGAGTTGTCGGGATGACGCTTCCGATCGCCCGGGACCTGTCGTCGGTGGGCATCCGGGTGAACACGATCGCCCCGGGAATCATCGACACGGCGATGCTGGCCGCGCTCCCGGACGACGCGAAGGCTTCTCTCGGTCAGCAGGTGCTGTTTCCGAAACGCCTCGGCCAACCGGCCGAATACGCCCAACTCGCCGAATTCCTGCTGACTCACGACTACATGAACGGCGAGACGGTGCGGATGGATGGCGGGATCCGGATGGCGCCCAAGTGATCGACGCTCACGCAGTCGCGGCCGACACCTGACGTTTGATGCGACCGAGAATCGCCCGCATCCCGTTCAGCCGTTGCGGCGTGACGACTTCTTCGAGACCCATCGCGTAGAAGAAGTCGTCAGGCACCGAGAGGATGGCCTCGGCGGACTCGCCTTCGAGTCCGTCGAGCAGGATTCCGGCGAACCCGCGCACGGTCGGTGACTCCGGAGGGGCTTCGAAGAACATGTGCACGGATCCGTCCTCGTCGACCTCGGTGATGAGGAAGAACGGCGTCTGGCATTCGTGGACCTGTTCGAGGCTGTCCCGTTCGATCCGGTCTGGCAACGGCGGAATGCGGCGCGAATAGTCGAGGAGCGCCTCGACTTTGATGTCCTTCGGCGAAGACGCCATCAGCGTGACGATCTGGTCGAGTTTTGGAGGCAGGGCCATGGGGCAAACCGTAGGCGGAGGACGGCTCCATCGGGGAATTGCCGGGCTGTCCGCCCATGGGGCCGGTCCCCTGTTCTCGGGCCGCCGGTATCCTCGGGCCACGACAACGAGGAGAACCCATGACCGTTCCCACCGATCCGTCGCCCGCGTTCCAGGGATTCGCCAACCCGGCAAAGTTGGTTTCCACCGATTGGGTGGCAGCTCACATCGACGACCCTTCAGTCGTCATCGTCGAGTCCGACGAAGACGTTCTCTTGTACGAGACGGGACATATCCCTGGTTCGATCAAGATCGACTGGCACGCCGATCTCAACGACGACACCGTCCGCGACTATCTCGACGGACCCGCCTTCGCCGAGTTGATGTCGCGCCACGGCATCACCAGGGACACCACCGTCGTCTTCTATGGCGACAACTTCAACTGGTGGGCCGCCTACGCCCTCTGGGTTTTCACCCTGTTCGGCCACCCGGATACGCGCCTCATGGACGGTGGCCGGCAGAAGTGGGTGGCCGAGGGGCGTCCGATGACGACTGACAAGCCTGAGCGCCAGCCAGGCGAGTACCCGGTCGTCGACCGCAACGACGATCCCATTCGGGCCTTCATCACTGACGCCGTGGACCAGTCCAAGGCGTCGAAGCCGCTCATCGACGTTCGCTCTCCCGAGGAATTCCGCGGCGAGCGGATGCACATGCCCGACTACCCGAACGAGGGGGCCCTGCGCGGTGGGCACATCCCCGGTGCCGCCAACGTGCCGTGGAAGCGGGCGGCAAACGATGACGGCACGTTCAAGTCGGTCGATGATCTGAGAGCGATCTACCAATCCGAGGTTGGACTCGGACCGGACGAGGAGATCGTGGTCTACTGCCGGATCGGTGAGAGGTCCAGCCACACCTGGTTCGTACTCACGCACCTCCTCGGATACGACAACGTGAGGAACTACGACGGTTCGTGGACGGAGTACGGAAACGCAGTGCGGGTTCCGATCGAGAAGTGATCACCGTCGCCGGGCAAGGATGAACAGGCGGGTGAACGGCAGGATCGTGCTGCCGTCCGGCTGCGGGGGATAGGCGGCGCGATAGCCCCGGGCGCACTCGTCGAGAAACTGCTGTTTTGCGACTCCGTCGAGAGCGGCGACGACAGGCGCGAGGATCGACCCCCGCACCCATGCCAGCACGGGATCCTGACCGACAAGCACGTGGTGATAGGTGGTGGACCAGGTTTCGACCTCCATGTCGGCTCCGAGCCATCTGCGGTAGTCGGCATGACTCGCCACCCGGTTCCGGAGCAGTCGGGCGCGGGCGTCCGATCCGTAGTCGCCGGCGTCGAGGACCTGGGCTGGGATTCGATGGGTGGGAGCTGTCCAGTTGGCAGGCATCTGGATCGCGAGGACGCCTCCGTCGGCGAGGGCGGATGCAAGCCGACCGAAGAGGTGTTCGTGGTCATCGACCCAGTGGAGCGCGGCGTTCGAATAGACGAGCCCGACGGGTTCCGTCGGTTCCCAACTGGCGATGTCTCCTCGCCTCCAATCGATGTTCGGATGGGCCGGGACCCGCTGGAGCATCTCGTCTGACGCGTCGACCCCGACCACCCTCGCCCCCGGCCAACGGCGGGCCAGGACGGTGGTCAGGATGCCGGTTCCGCAGCCGAGATCCACGACGAGGGAAGGGTCGATATTCGGGATGCGACCGAGAAGATCGACGCCGGGCCGTAGCCGCTCGTCGCTGAATGCACCGTAGACGTCGGGGTCCCACGTCATCGTATGGCCCGTCGGAGATCGGCGACCTCGTGGTGTGAGAGATGGCGCCACCCCCCAGGGGAGAGTCCGGCGAGTGTGACCGGACCGACGGCCCACCGGATCAGGCGGAGTGTCGGGTGGCCAACCGCCGCCGTCATACGCCGGACCTGGCGGTTCCTGCCTTCCGTGATGGAGAGTTCGATCCACATGTCCGGGATTGTGGCTCGAAAACGAATGGGGGGGTTGCGTGGCGGTATCCAGGCGGGTGGCTCCATCCGGCGGGCGGCCGCGGGGGCGGTGCGGCGTCCCTGGACGACGACACCCTCTTCGAGTCGAGCGAGGGCGGTCTCGGTGACGTCACCCTCCACCTGGACGAGATACGTCCGGGCGTGGTGCGAGGCGGTGAGTCCGCCGCGCAGGGCGGGATCGTCGCTGAGGATCAGCAGACCCTCCGAGTCCCGGTCGAGTCGACCAGCGGGGAAGATCTCTGGGAGGTCGATCCATTCCGCCAGGGTCGGTCGTCCTTGGTCGTCGGTGAATTTCGTGAGCGTCCCGAACGGCTTCCAGAAGGCGATCGTCGTCATACGCGGTGGGTGCGGCACACGGTGCGAGCCATGCCTTCGACGACCTCA
This sequence comes from Acidimicrobiia bacterium, assembly GCA_040905965.1. Taxonomy (GTDB): domain Bacteria; phylum Actinomycetota; class Acidimicrobiia; order Spongiisociales; family ZC4RG35; genus DATHWB01. The sequence goes on along the minus strand of JBBDQP010000022.1, from coordinate 17,215 downwards.
GGCGTGACCTGGTCCCAGGTGAATCGCCAGCGCCAGTTGCCCGCCTCGACCCCCGGCGTGTTCATCCGCGCGTTGCTGTCGAGGGAAAGGACGTCTTGAAGCGGGGCGATGGCGATCGCTGCCACCGACTCGAACACTCCGTCGATGAGATCGGAGGCGAAGTCGGAGCCGTCGCTCCCGAGGGCGGTCATGGCAATGTCCCTCTCCGCGATGCGCGTCGGTTCGTCGCTGTCGAACCATCCCCGCGCAGTGTCGTTGTCGTGGGTGCCTGTGTACGCAACCACGTGCTCGCGGAACTGGTCGATGGCGTGCGCACTTTCGGTGCCGAACCCGAACTGGAGAACCTTCATGCCGGGAAGGCCGAATTCGTCGCGGAGCTCCTCGACCTCGGGGGTGATCAAGCCGAGATCCTCTGCGATGACGGGAAGGTTGCCGAAGACGGACTTGAGGTGTGCGAAGAGCTCCTTGCCGGGGGCCGCGACCCACTCACCGTTCTCGGCGGTGGGCTCGTCGGCCGGGATGTGCCACGACGCCGAGAACCCGCGGAAGTGATCGATGCGGACGAGGTCGAAAAGGTCGAACATGCGCCGCATTCGGTCGGTCCACCACGCAAAGCCGGTCTCGACGTGACGATCCCAGTCGTAGAGCGGGTTTCCCCATCGCTGCCCCGTTGCCGAGAAGTAGTCAGGCGGCACGCCGGCGACCACGGTCGGGTTGCCCTGACCGTCGAGGTGAAAGAGCGAGGGGTTGGCCCACACGTCGGCCGAGTCGTGGGCGACGAAGATGGGGATGTCGCCGATGAGCGAGATACCGAGGTCTTGGCAGCGACTTCGCAAGAGTCGGAATCCTCGGTCGAAGACGTACTGCTCGATCTTGACCGTCAGGATGCTCTCGGTGAGTTCGGCTGTCGCTCTCCGCAGGGCGGCGGGGCGTCGCCGCCGAATGTCGCCTTCCCATTCCCACCAGGGCCGGAGCGCGTGTGCCCGCTTGAGCGCGGTGAAGACCGAGAAGTCGTCCAGCCAGGTGTCCATGTGTGTGTCCAGGAACTGGTCGAACGACGCCGGCGCCGGACGTGCCGAGAATCTCTGCGCCGCCCGGTCGAGGAGTTCGCGCTTCCACGGTATGACCGCTCCGAAGTCGACTTCAGCAGTGGGGAAGTCAGCTTCTATCTCGCTGGGGTCCAGCAGTCCGTCCTGTGCCAGATCATCGAGTGAGATGAGCAGAGGGTTGCCGGCGAACGTCGAGGGGGATTGGTAGGGCGAATCCCCATAGCCGGTCGGTCCGATCGGCAGCATCTGCCACCAACGAAGCCCCATCTCGGCCACCACCCCGGCGAAGCGATGGGCGGAAGGGCCGGTGTCGCCGATCCCCGTTCCCGGCAGGCTGGTCGGATGGAGGAGGATGCCGCCGGAGCGGGAAAGTGGAGATCCTGGCAACGCGTGTCCGATGGGTTCAGGAGTATATGGAGTGGTGGCTCATCGCCGGATCACCCCGCGACTCGTTCGGTCAGGAATCGGTTGATCCGCCCGAGCGCCTGGTCGGCGATGTCGAGGTCGAAGGCGTCGAACGCGTGGGGTGCGTCCGCAAAAACCTGGAGTTCGGTCTCATTCCTGGCCGCCTTCCACCGCTCGGCCATGAAGAGGGTGTCGTCGAGGAGAGGATCATTTGTGCCCACTGTGAAGATCGCCGGGGCAAGGCCGGCGACGTCAGCCAGGAGCGGGGAGATGTCCGGGTCGTCGCGCCCCCCGCTGGGCGTGAACTCGTCGATGAACCACTTGATCGAGTCGGTGGTCAGAATCTGGGGGCCGGACCCGTAGAGGCGGGCGCTCGGCGTCAGTCTGAGGTCGTAGATCCCATACAGGAGATTGAGGGCTGCGAGGCCGGTGTACCCGTGACGATCGCGCAATCGCAACGCTGTGACCAGTGCGAGATGCGCTCCGGCCGACTCTCCCCCCATGGTCAGCGCGGTCACGCCGAACAGGGATGGCGCGGTCTCAATCAGCGCTACCGCGGCTGCCTCGCAGTCGTCAGGAGCGGCCGGATACGGGTGTTCGGGTGCAAGTCGGTAGCGGACGGAGATCACCGCCTGGTTCGTGCTGTCTGCCAGTCGCTGCAACCGGGAGTCTTGATGGTGGACGTCACCGAGCACCCAGCCTCCGCCGTGGAAATGGAGGTAGAGACCGGCGGGGTTTCCTTCCGGTCGGAACACCCTGGTGGAAATCTCGCCGACGGATGTGGCCAGTGTGTCGTCCTCGGCGCGGGCAGATGTTCGGAGCTCACCGAAGATGGATCTACCCTCGTCACGGGCGAGGCGCAGTTCGGCCACCGGGACGTCCCACGGGTCCGGCTTGCCGGTGAGCATGGCCACGATGCGGGTATTCAGCCTGCCGACTTCCGTTGTCTCCGTCATGGCTTCGGATCGTAGGTAACGTGGGGCTGCCTCCGGGGCATCCGGCGCGCGATCAGCGGATCGCTCAAGTTGCGTGAGGCCATGCCGATGTGAGTGAGTTGTGCAGAATGATGGGGGAATCTTGAAGTCCAAACTCAGGCTCGGTTCCGCTGTCGTCGCCGTGATGATGGTCGTGCCAGGGGTGGCCGTCGCGGCGGTGGACCCATACGGCGCAGACGCTCTCGATCTCGCCGCCTACACCGACCAGATCCGTGTGTACTCCAGCGGGATCGACACCTGGGAAGTGTGGATCTGTGACACGTCGAACGGTGATCTCGTTCTCGATCCCCAGACAGTCACCGATCTCCTCAACGCCGAGATCGATCCCTACTTCATGTGGATGTCCGACGGGATATATCGGCCGCTCTTCCAGCCGGGGGGAACAGTGCCGGGTGGGACGACGGGGTGGCCGAACGAGCCCTTCGACACGCACCCCGAGTGCCGTTCGAACGTAGCTTCGGCTGCGTCCGGCACTTCCCGGGGCGCACTCATCGTCGTCGATGCAAATTACGCAGGCGGTCTCGCCACCGCAGGCTTCTGGTGCGATCCGGCGGCGGACTGCGCGACGACCTATCCCCAGAACAGCAGGTTCGCCGTTCTCGGAGGCGCCACCGTGACCTCCGTGAATGGCAACCCTCCCGCGCTTCGCACAGTCGCTCACGAGATCGGCCACGCCATCTCTTTTCCGCACTCGTACGGGGGTGAGCTCACGTTCCTCAACGGTCTCGTCTACGAGTACGACAACGCCATGGATGTGATGAGCGGCGGCGACAGCAACGACTTGGATATCGGGAGCTTGGCGGTGAATCGCTACGCGGCGGGATGGCTCCATCCGTCGAAAGTGAGATTCCATCGTGGCGGCACGGTCACCTACCAGCTGTCACCACTGGGGTTCGGCGGTGCGTCGGAGATGCTGGTGCTGCCCACCGACGGTCCGCTTGGGGTCTACGACGTCCTCGGAGCCCGCGTGCGGACTTCCTTCGACGGGGGAGTTCCGTTCGAGGGCATCGAGGTGTATCACATCGACCAGACCGGGACGGTGTGCGATCAACCGACGGACGGAACCTGTTGGGGCGTCCAGCGGAGGACCTCACAGATTCCCCCCCCAACCGAGCCGTTCACGGGGGCGCACGTTCACGGAGTCGGGTCTTCGTTCTCGGTGCGCGGTGTGACGGTCGAGGTCGTGTCCTACGACGGCTCTGCGTTCACGCTTGCAGTCACCGGTGACGCGGTCGCCGAGCGGTTCATCGACGACAACGGCAACATCCACGAAGCGGCGATCGAGGCGATCGCCGGCGTCGGCGTGAGCCTCGGCTGCAACGCGACCACGGATCGTTACTGCCCGGGTCTGGCCGTGAGCCGGGCCGAGATGGCGGCATTCCTGCTGCGCGCCATCGGCGACACCACGAGCGCATCGGTGACGGGAACCTTCACTGACGTCGCGCCTACCGCCTGGTACGCGCCGTTCGTCGATCGCCTGGCCGAGCTGGGTATTTCCGTCGGATACGGCGACGGAACCTTCCGGCCGAATTCCGGGGTGACCCGGGCGGAGATGGCCGTGTTTCTCACACGCGCCTTCGACTCGTTGAACGAGGTGACGTCCACCGGAGCGTTCGCCGACGTTCCTGTCGATGCCTGGTACGCCGGATCCGCCGAAGGGATCCTGGCCGCGGGAGTGACCACAGGGTGCTCGACGGATCCGCTCAACTACTGCCCAAGCGCCACTGTGGCCCGCGATGCCATGGCGTCGTTCCTCTCCCGTGCCCTCGGCCTGACCGAGTAGATTCCCCGCGAGATACCGACCGACCGTTCGGTTTGTGACGGTCGGGGCGTGTCGGTACGGTTCGCGAGGTGTCGATTCCCTTTCGGCGAACCCAAGAATCCCGCTCTGCGGAGACCCGATCTCGGGTGCTCGATGCCACGGTCGAGTGTCTGATCGAACGGGGCTACGCAGGGACCACGACGGCTGCGGTCCAAGAGCGCGCCGGGATGAGCCGCGGCGCACTCATGCATCACTTCGGATCGAAGACGGACCTCCTCGTGGCTGCCGTCCGCCATCTGGCCGAACAGCGGGGAGCCAACCTCGTGACCAGGGCAGCCGCCCTCGACGACAGTCCTGATCGCACAGCCCAGGCCATCGACCTGCTCTGGGAGACCTTCACCGGGCCGCTGTTCACCGCGACGCTCGAACTGTGGGCGGCGTCTCGAACCGACGACGATCTGCGCGTGGCCGTTCTCGGCTTCGAACGGTCGCTGCGGCGTGAACTCGACCTCGCGATGGTGCATCTGTTCGGCGAGGCCGCCGCCTCCCGGCCGGCGTTCGCTGAGGCAATCGAACTCACCCTTCAGTTCATGCGCGGCGCGGCGCTCACGACAATCCTCCGCACCGACGAGAGTCGCCAGCAGCGGGTGATCGAACGTTGGAAGTCCGTGTTCACGTCACTGATCGAGGAGGCCGCCTGATGCGTCGTGATCTCTACGAACCCGAGCACGAGCTGTTCCGAGACACCGTCGCCGGATTCATGGCGTCCGAGGTCGTCCCTCATCGGGATCGGTGGGAAACCGAAGGGAAGGTGGACAAGGAGATGTTTCGCCGAGCCGGACAACAGGGTCTGCTCGGCATGGCGATCCCGGAGGAATTCGGTGGCGGGGGAGTGGCAGACTTTCGGTTCAACGCCGTCATCGGCGAGGAGGTCATGCGCGCCGACGTGATGGGCGCCGGGATGTGCATCACCCTCCACAACGATGTCGCGCTCCCGTACTTCCTGCATCTTGCGAACGACGAACAGAAGGAGCGCTGGCTGCCAGGTCTTGCCTCCGGGGCGTCGATGGCTGCAATCGCCATGACCGAACCGGGGGCAGGATCCGATCTCGCGGGTATCGCGACCACTGCGATTCGAGATGGCGACGACTACATCGTGAACGGGTCGAAGACGTTCATCACCAACGGAATCAACTCCGACGTCGTGATCACTGCGGTCAAGACCGACCCGACCCAGCGTCACGCCGGAATGAGCCTGCTCGTCATAGAGGAAGGCATGGAGGGATTCTCGCGTGGTCGCAACCTCGAAAAGATCGGACTGCATGCCCAGGACACGGCCGAGTTGTTCTTCCAAGACCTGCGGGTGCCGGTCGGGAACCGGCTCGGTGAGGAGGGCCAGGGCTTCTATCAACTGGTTCGCAATCTCCCGCAGGAACGTCTGTCGCTGGCGGTCGGGTCGTTGGCTCACGCCCAAGAGGCCTTCCTGTGGACCATGGACTACATCCTCGAACGGAAGGCATTCGGATCCGCCATCGGCCACAACCAGGCGGTCAAACACCGCATGGCCGAACTCAGGACTGAACTGGACGTGACCCAGACGTTCCTCGACCGTCAGGTCTTGCTCCTGAACGAGGGTGCGCTGACTGCCGAAGACGCCGCCAAGGCGAAGTGGTGGGCAACCGAACTCGAAAAGAGGGTGATCGACTCGTGCCTCCAGTTCTTCGGGGGCTGGGGCTACATGGAGGAATATCCGATCGCCCGTGCCTATCGGGATGCGCGCGTGCAGACGATCTATGGCGGTACGACCGAGATCATGAAAGAAATCATCGGCAAGAGCCTCGGGCTCTGACCAGACGACGGAGGACCAACAATGTCAGATCCGATCAGCTTCGACGGCCGCACCGCAGTCGTCACCGGCGCCGGCGGCGGACTCGGCCGCTCCTACGCCATCGAACTCGCCCGCCGGGGGGCACGGGTGGTCGTGAATGACCTCGGTGGCTCGGTCGACGGCACGGGCGGAGGCACCAGGGCTGCCGACGTCGTCACAGACGAGATCATCGCCGCCGGCGGTGAGGCGGTCGCCAACTACGACTCTGTCTCTACCCCCGAATCGGGAGAGGCAATCGTCCAAGCCGCCATCGACTCCTTCGGATCGGTCGACATCGTCGTCAACAACGCCGGGATCCTGCGGGACCGGAGTTTTGCCAATATGGCGCTCGACGAGATCGAAGCCGTGCTCGATGTCCATCTGCGCGGGGCCTTCTACGTCTCGCAACCGGCCTTCCGTCGCATGAAGGACGCCGGGTACGGTCGGTTCGTCTTCGCGGCGTCGAATGCCGGAATCCTGGGCAACTTCGGTCAGGCGAACTACGGCGCGGCGAAGATGGGCCTGGTCGGGCTCTCGAACGTCCTCGCCATCGAAGGGATGAAATACGGCATCAAGTCCAACGTCATCGCTCCCGTCGCCCGGACTCGGATGACCGAGGATCTGCTCGGACCATTCGCCGATCTCGTCGACCCAGACCAGGTGATGCCGATGGTCGTCTACCTCTGCTCAGAGGCCAACGAGTACACCCACGAGATCTTCTCGGCAGGCGGCGGCCGGTACGCCCGGTTCTTTGTCGGGGTCAACCAAGGATGGTTCGCAGGCAAGGCCGTGGTGCCGACCGTCGAGGAACTAGCTGAGAATCTCGATGCCATTCGTGACATCTCCGAATATCAGGTGTTGGGAAGCGCCACCGACGAACTCACCCTGCTCGGCCAGATCCTGGCCGCCTCCTGATGCCGATCGACCCGCAACGGGTGCTGGGCGCACAGATCGGAGAGACCACGCATCGATGGGATATCGACGATGTGATCCTGTACCACCTGGGTGTCGGTGCGGGGAATCCTCCTACCGATGTCGGGGAGCTGGAGTACACGTACGAGTCGAATCTCAAGGTCCTGCCCAGCTTCGCGACGATCCCGATGTTCTCGGCGATGATGTCCATCCTCGACATCGACGGTCTCGACATCAATCCGGCGATGATCCTTCACGGGGAGCAGGTGATCGAGGTGAATGGGCCGATTCCGGTGGAAGCGACGGTGACCAACCACGCCACCGTGGAAGAGCTCTACGACAAGGGCAAAGGTGCCCTCGTTGTCTTGAGGATCGAGTCCAGGGACGAGACGGACTCGGTGCTGTTCGTCAACACCGCTTCCATCTACGTCCGTGGTGAAGGTGGTTTCGGCGGTGAGCCTGGACCTGAGCCCGCCAACGTCGCTCCAGACCGGCCGGCCGATCACACGGTTAGCTCAGCGACGCTTCCCCAGCAGGCGCTTCTGTATCGACTCTCCGGTGACAAAAACCCGCTCCACGCAGATCCGGCGTTCGCCGCGTTCGGTGGATTCGACCGGCCGATCCTGCACGGGCTGTGCTCCTTCGGCATCGTGTGCAAAGCCGTCGTCGACACGGTGTTGGAAGGCGAGGTCGGAGCGGTCGCACGATTCGGAGCGCGGTTCAGCGGTGTCGCATACCCGGGGGAGACGATCGTCACCAGGATGTGGCGTGAATCCGACGGATGGATCGTCGATGCCCGGACAGCCGAACGCGACTCGCCGGTGATCTCGAACGCACGCATCGGTGTTGCCAACGGTCCGTGAGCGCCCTGGGACCGGTCAGCCGGTGATGGTGACCGGGCTGCCCACCGTCAGGAGTTCGGCGAGTTCGAGCATCACGTCGTTGGGAAGCCGGACACATCCGAGGGATTGAGCCTCGCCGATCGAGGCCGGGCGGTTTGTCCCGTGGACACCGATGATTCCGTCCCCTCCGTTGAACTCGGTGATGGTGTCCGATCGCGCCGACAACCCAAAGGCGTACGCACCCCATGGCCCGGTCGGCACCGTGATCCGCACTGCGTCGGTAATGAAGAATGTGCCCGTGGGCGTGGGTGAGGAAGGCGCTCCGATCCCGACCGGGGTCTCGAAGATGATCTGATCGCCATGGAAGACCTGCAACGTGCGGTTGGTCAGGTCGATCACTGCCTGACGTTGCACCTCGAAGCGCGTGATGCCGTCGGTGGTGATCCATCCGGCCTCGCCGTTCGGACGACCGGGCAGGAGCACTTCCAACCAGTCCCCGGTGTCGCGAATGATCAGGACGACAGTCGGCGTCCCGAGGATCGTCTGCTCGTCGAGGACACGGAATGGGCGGGCGTCGCCCGGAGTCCGGAAGACGGGGAGATGGGTTTCGGCCTTTGCCACCATCCATCGGATGGATTCGGATTCGGTCTCCCGCACTTTCGGCGTTGGCGCCTCGCGTGGGGGAGCGGTCACAGAGGGCGGCGCACCCACCGTTTCGACCGCGGTCGTCGGCGGGAGAGTCTCCGCTGCGGCGTAGTCGACCGTCCCGCACGCGGCGATCAGCGGCAGCGCAACGAGCGCGAGGAAGAGAGGCCAGGTGGTTCGCACCGCGCGGAGAGTACCGTTCGTCGCGGGGGCATCGGATACGCTGCTCATGTGTCTCGTATCGTCGTGACTCGGCGCCTGCCTGAGGAGTTCTTGGACCTTCTCACCGAACTCCCGGCCTGGATGTGGGACGGGGATGGTCCGATGGACCACTCCCGGCTGTGCGAATCCATGGTGGACGCCGACGGCGCACTCACGATGATCCCCGATCGGATCGACGCCGAAGTCATGGGCGATCGTCTCAGGGTGATCTCCCAGATGGCGGTCGGCACCGACAACATCGACCTGGATGCGGCCACCGCCCGCGGCATTGCGGTGGGACACACGCCGGGAGTGCTGACCGAAACGACTGCGGACACGGCGTGGGCATTGCTCTCGGCAGCGGTGCGGCGGTTGCCTGAGGGGGCGGAGCATGTGCGCTCCGGACGCTGGGGTCCTTGGGATCCCGGACTCTTGATCGGTGGTGACCTGCACGACACGACGCTCGGAATCGTGGGTCTCGGCCGGATCGGATCGGCCGTCGCCCGTCGTGCGACGGGCTTCGGTATGCGCCTCCTCTACACGGGGCCGTCTCGCAAGCCCCTCCTCGAGTCACGGCTCGGAGTGGCTTTTCGAAGCTTCGAACGCCTGCTGGTCGAGTCCGATCACGTCATCGTCACGTCGCCGCTCGATGACTCGACCCGCCATATGTTCGGCGATGCCGCGTTTTCTCTCATGCGGCCCGGGTCGGTATTCGTCAACGTTTCCAGAGGACCGCTCGTCGACACGGACGCGCTGGTGAGAGCGCTGCGCCAAGGACCGCTTGCAGCGGCAGCCCTCGACGTCACGGACCCCGAGCCCATACCCGCCGACCACCCTCTCGTCGGGCTCCCCAACTGTCTCATCGTCCCGCACATCGGGTCGGCCAGTCGGCGGACCCGACGAGCCATGGCCGAGATCGCCGTCGAAAACCTGGTTGCCGGCCTCGAAGGCCGCAGGCTGCCGTTCTGTGCAAACCCCGAGGTCTACGACTGACCCGGCACGATCACGAGCAGAGTGCCCGTCTGGATCTCGACCGTCGCGCGTGTTGCCGCGAACTCGTTGCTCACTCCGAGTGTGCTCCCTGAGGTGAGTGATTCTCCGGTGAGCGGCCATCGGAGACCGGATGTCGTCACGCCTTCGGTGTCACCCCCGACAGGCACCAGCGAGACACTCGCTCCCGGTGTGCCCGAGAGGGCGACTGTCGAATGCACGACATAGATCGTTGCCAGCCCTGCACGCCACTCCACCTCGATGTCGGGAGGTGTCGTCGTCAAGACCAATGCGTTGGCGATGAAGTGATCGAGGCGACCGCCATGACCTCCGAGCACCACGATCCGCTCTGGCGCCCGCTCGACGACGATCCGCAGGGCGAGTTCCAGGTCGGTGGCGTCCTTGTCGACCGGGTGGCGCTCCACTGGTCCGGAGAAGCGGCCCAGTGCGTCGTCGCTCACACTGTCGAAGTCGCCCACGACGACGTCCGGGGTCAGTCCCAGCCGCTCGGCATGGTCGAGACCGGAGTCGGCCGCGACGATGAAGTCCGCGTGCGCCAGACCGTCGAGCGCGGCGGGAGGGATGGGATCCCCGCCGGTGACGACCAGGACGGTGCTCATCCGATGAAGCGCTCTAACCAAGAAGTGACTTCGCCGTACCAATGCAACGAGTTGGCCTGCGAGAGGATCCAGTGGTTCTCGTCCGGGTAGTACACGAGACGGGACTGGACTCCCTTTGCCTGCAGCACGCCGTAGAACTCGAGACCCTGGGTGATTGGGACCCGGTAGTCGCGTTCGCCGTGGATGACGAGGGTTGGCGTCGAATACCCGGCCGCGTGCGCCGCCGGTGACCACCGGTTCACTCGGTCGAGGTCCTCCCAGACATCCGCCCCGTACGAATAGGCGCGTCCAGACGTGATGTCGCTGGCATACATGCCCGGAAGGTCAGTGACGGCGGCGTGGGCCACCGCGCACTTGTAGCGATCGGTCTGCGACGTCAGCCACGCCACCATGTAGCCGCCGTAGGAACCGCCGGTGATCGCGATCCGATCGGGGTCAGCCACGCCCGTGGCGATGAGGTGGTCGGTGGCCTGTTCGATGTCCTTGGTCGGTAGATCGCCCCAGTCGCCGCGGATGCACTCGGCGAACTCCTGTCCGAACCCGGTCGATCCGTGGAAATTCACGAGTGCGGCGATGCGGGAGTCGCCGCAAAACGCAGCGGCGTTCCACCGCCAGTGCCAGGTGTCACCGAATGTGCCGTGTGGACCGCCGTGGATCATATGAACGAGAGGTGCCGGCGTCGTTACGTCTCGCGGCCGAACGAGCCAACCCTGGATCATGTCGCCCCGACCGCCCTCGAAGCGGAACTCCTCGACTGTCGGCAGGTCCAGGGCTGCGACCGCCTCGTCGGTGAAGCGGGTGAGCAGTTCGGTGCCCTCGTCCGAGATCATGACCAGCTCCGGTGGCGAGACGAGCGAGTTCCGTCCCGCCACGATCCTCCCGTCGGCCAGCCGGCCCGGGCCGGAGAGCGTGCCTGCGTCTCCGCAAGGCACCGGAGTGCCTCCATCCATCGACAGCGTCCAGACCGGTTGGCGGCCTTCGTGTTCGGCCACCAGGAGCAGGCCGCCGGCGTCGACCTCCCAGGAGGACGGACTCCGATCCCAGCCGTCTGTGAGTTCGATCGTGTGCTCGTCAGTCCGATCCCGTCGTACCAATCGGACGCGGTCGGCATAGAAGTGGGGGTCGATCGTCTGTCCGTAGACGAGGTAGCGGCCGTCGGGCGTGTACCGGGGACCGGACACGTTGCCTGTGTCGTCAGCGGTCAGCTCTCGCTCGGCTCGGGTTTCGACATCGATCGTGAAGAGGGACCACCGCAGGTCGGTGTGTGGATCGCTCGAAACGTCGAAGCAGGCTGCCACTTCGTTGCCATCCGGCGATACCGCGATGTCGTCGGTCGGGTCGCTCGTGTTGTCCCACCTCATCCAGCGTTTCGAGTCGGGAGTGAGATCCAGCGGCGCGGCGTCGGGATCGATCACGAACAGGTGGGGAAACCGTCCGTCGGTCAGCCATCGGTCCCAGTAGCGGTAGACGGCGACATCGGTCGTCTTGGCCGAGTGCTTTTGGGCTTTTCGTTCGTCCCGGATTTCCGCTGTGGCTTCGATCGTCTGTCCCTCGGCGAAGAGATCTGCAATGGCGAGGAGGCGGCGTCCGTCGGGAAACCACCGCATCCCGATCACGCCGAGAGGGAGGTCGGTGACGGCCTCAGCCTCCCCGCCGTCGAGAGGCATCACGTAGATCTGTGGCCGGTCGTCGACAGCCCGAAGGAATGCGAGCATCCGCCCATCCGGACTCAGCGCCGGCTTCGAGGCGGACTCGTGGGATCCGGTGAGCGCGACGGGAGGCGACCCCTCCAGCGGGATTTGCCAGATGCGGGATGTCCCCTTCCCCGGATCAGAGGGATAGGTGGTGACTGTCGTCACGACGACGTCTCCCGCGACGACGGGTGTGCCCACCCGGGGGATCGACCAGAGAGTTTCCGCAGTGAGATGAGCGCCCATTCGCCCGAATGTAACGCCGCTTTCGAAGCGCTCACTCAGCCACCGCTATCTTCGCGTCCGTGCGAACACTCAGCGTGCTCACGTCGGGCGGAGATGCCCCCGGCATGAACGCCGCCATCCAGGCCGTCGTGAAGATCGGGGCGGCTCGTGGGCTCGACGTGTTGGGTGTCGAGCGCGGATTCGACGGTCTCATCGACGGGAACCATCGTCTGCTCACCCGTCACCTGGGCGAGACGGTCATTCCCGAACCGGCAGTCGACGGCATCAGTGGCCTCGGTGGCACCGTGCTCGGCTCGAGTCGGTCGCCACGCTTCCTGCAACCGGAACATCGGGCGGCGGCGGCGGAGAACCTGCGGTCGTGGGGGAGTGAAGGCCTCATCGTGATCGGTGGCAACGGATCGATCGCCGGCGCCCACGCCCTCGCCGGCGAATGCGAGATCCCGGTCGTGGCGATTCCCGCATCCATCGACAACGACATAGGACTGACCCGAGAGTCGATCGGTGTCGACACCGCCCTCAACACGATCGTCGAGGCGTGCGACCGGATCTCGGACACTGCCCGCTCGCATCACAGGGCCTTCGTCGTGGAAGTGATGGGACGGGACTCCGGCTACCTGGCCATGGCGTCGGCCGTCGCCACGGCAGCCGACGCGGTGCTCCTGCCCGAGCAGTCCCGCACCTATGACGAGATCATCGACAGCGTCACCGCCTGCATCCGGCACAGCTTCTCGGAGGTACGCGGCAAGAACCGTGTCCTGATCATCAAGGCAGAAGGAGTCGACATCCCGACCCATCTCCTCGTCGACGCGGTATCCGCCGAGGTCGAAGACATCGACGTGGACGTGCGCGGCACCGTCCTGGGCCACCTCGTCCGTGGCGGCAACAGCTCGTTTCGGGATCGTTTGATCGCGGGACGGTTCGGTTTGATCGCGGTCGACATCGTCCTCTCCGGGCGCACGGATCTGATGGTCGGTTGGAATTTGACCGACATGGGCGAACCGACCTCGGACAGCTTCGTCCGGATCTTTCCGATGGCCGACGTCCTCTCCGAGACCGAAGCGCTTCTCGACGGCACCAGCAGCGTCGCTCAGGACCGCGTCGTCCGCATGGCCAAGATCCAAGGCGTCCTCGCGTTGTAAGGGCCTCCTTCAGTCGACTTCGACGACGATGGTCGCCATCGCCGCACGCAGGGTGCGCTCGACGGTGTCTGGGTCGGGGGCTCGGGCGAATACGAAGCCGAGGTAGCGGTCGCCGTCGGGGGGTGGGGCGACGTGGCTGCCGATGGGGGCGGTGATCTCGACTGAGGTGACGTCTCGAAGTTTGGTCACCTCTTCGACTCCTGAGACGCTCCGGAGCGTCCCGGTGCGCGGTATCGGGACCATGAGGACGCCTGAGGCCGCGTGTTCCCTCCGCATCGATTCCTTTCGCATTCCGAGCGCATGGCGAAGGACGAGCGTCTCGAGTGGAGCGCCGAGGAGGCCGAACCGCAGCGCCCTTCCGCACAACCCGCCGATCGTCCGTCCGGCAATCTCGATGACGACCGGCCGGCCGGCCTCGATCCGGAGTTCGGCGTGGATCGGGCCCTCACTCAAGCCGAGAGCGCGAACCGCTGCGATGGTGACTCTTCCGACGTCGGCCTGAATCTCCGCTGCGAGCCGGGAGGGGGTGACGAAGATCGACTCCTCGAAGGAGGGACCCGTCATCGGAATCGGCTTGTCGAAGATGGCCAGAATCTCCAGTTCGTCGTTCCACAGGATCCCCTCGACCGAGATCTCGGGTCCGTCGACGTAGCGCTCGACGAGGAGCGGGGCCGAAGGGTCGCGGCCGGTCCTGTCGATGATCGCTCGGATCCGGCGTGTGATCGCCACAGCTTCGGCCGGGTCGTCGACCCTGATCACTCCTCGTCCCGCGCTGAGGTTCGTCGGCTTGAGGACGGCCGGAGTGCCGAACTCACCGAGCACGACTTCGGGATCGTCGCCTGTTTCGATGACCGTGAATGACGGCTGGGGGACCTCCGCCGCGGCGAGCAGGCGCCGAGCCTCCAGTTTGTTCAGAGTCGCCGCCGCGGCTTGGGGCGGGTTGGCGGGGAGCCCGAGTGCAGCAGATGCCAGCGCGGCGATCTCGACCCCGGCGTCGTCAGCGGCCACGATTGCGTCCACTGGCGTTCGAGCGGCGAGTTCGGCCACTGCATCCGCCGATCCCGGCGGATCGGCGCAGTCGATCTGGACGTAGAAGTCGTCCGGCCGCAGCGGAGGCCGTTCCTCCGACGCGATCGCCAGGTCGACTCCGAGACGCTCGGCGGCAGCCACGAAGTCGGCGGCGCGATAGGAATCGTTCGGCACGATCACGAGCACCCGCGGCATTCGGGAGACGCTAGGCCCACAGAAGGTGCACTGTGGCTGCGCCGCCGAGTGGGGTACCATCCCCGACCATGTCCGAACCAACCATCATCCGAGTCGCCGATGACGCACTGGAGATGATTCTCTCGCTCCGAGAACAGGAGCCGGGTGACGAGGAGTACGGCCTCCTCATCGAGGTGACCGGGATACGCGGTGGACAATTCCAGTACGAGTTGAGTTTCAGCCCTGTCGCGGATGCCGCCGACGGAAAGCGTGTCGAGCGGCATGGCGATCTTCCGATCATCATCTCAGAGGACGACGTCGCCAAGCTTGACGGGTCGTCGCTGTCGATGACCGATCAGGGACTGGCGATGAACAACCCGAACTCGCCGGCATCCCCGGTCCTCGGAACGCCTCCGCCGGGTGAACTTTCGGGGCCGCTCGCCGACCAGATCCAGCAGGTCCTCACCGAGCAGGTCAACCCGGCGATTGCCGGTCACGGTGGTCAGGCGGAACTCGTGTCAGTCGACGGGAGCGTCGCCTACATGCGTTTGGGGGGCGGATGCCAGGGCTGTGGAATGGCGGCGGTCACTCTCAAGCAGGGGATCGAGCGCATCTTGAAGGAAGCCATTCCCGAGATCAGCGAAGTCGTCGACGTCACCGACCACGCCAGCGGCGACAACCCGTACTACCAGGCCGCCAAGAAGTAGCCGGCGTGGGGTTCACCCGCGCCGAACTCGAGGCGTTTCGCGACGCCACCGTCGACGACTTGATCGGTCCGGACCCTCGTCTGGTGTTCGTCGGCATCAACCCCGGGCTGTGGACCGCCGCGACCGGCACCCATTTCGCCCATCCCGGTAACCGTTTCTACCCGGCACTCTTGCGGGCGGGAATCATCGAGCGCGAGATCGACCGCTCCGTCGGTTTCACTGCTGATGACCGCCGCCATCTCATCGACCGCCAAGTCGCCATCACCAATCTCGTCATGCGGGCCACCGCCCGGGCCTCCGAACTGGGCCGGGAAGAACTCGAGACAGGGGGAACGGTCGTCCGCGCGAAGATCGAACGATGGCGCCCGCGGGTCGTCGCGTTCGCAGGAATCACCGCCTTCCGACAGGCGTACGCCCGGCCGCGAGCCGGGGCCGGCCGACAGGAGCAGACGTGGGAGGGCTGCGCGGTATGGGTCGTCCCGAATCCGAGTGGCCTGAACGCCCACGAGACGATCGACACGCTCGCCCGGGCCTATCGGGAGGTCGGGGTCGCGGCAGGGGTCGTCGATGACTGAACCGACGGAACGCCAGGTGCTCTATGCATTGGTTGCCGCCGCGCTGTTTGTCGTCGTTGCGGCGCTGGCGATCGCGGCGGCCGTCGCCGGGGTTTCGCCTCCGGGTTGGTCGCTGGGTTTCGGTGTCGGCTGGCTCGCGGCGGCACTGGTTGGATTTTCTCGCTGGAGACGCACTGGTGGCCTGCTCATGCTCTCGTTGGTGGTCTTCGCGGTATGGGCAGCCGGCACCCTCTTGACCCGCTGACCGGCTGCGATTCTTGACGCGGCCGTTGGAAGCGTTTTCACTTGCCCGATGGCGAGGGTGACGATCGAGAAGGTCGCAGAGCGGGCAGGGGTATCGGTGGCGACTGTTTCGCGCGCACTCCGGGGTCTTCCCAACGTGTCGCCCA
Organism: Acidimicrobiia bacterium; assembly: GCA_040905965.1. Taxonomy (GTDB): domain Bacteria; phylum Actinomycetota; class Acidimicrobiia; order Spongiisociales; family ZC4RG35; genus DATHWB01. The sequence goes on along the minus strand of JBBDQP010000022.1, from coordinate 977 downwards.
AGACCCGCGATCGAGTCGTGTCCGTTGCCGCGATGCTCAATTACCGACCAGATCCGAACGCGGCACGACTCGCCGCTGGCCGCACCCGGACGATCGCCGTCGGGGTCGTTGCGATCCCCATCTGGTACACGGGCCAGGTCATTTCGGGGATCGAAGCGGTGTTGACGAGTCAGGGATACGACCTCACGCTGCTCCTGATCGCAGACGACCTCGTGAGATCCCGAGCGCTCGGCGATGTCGGAGGAGGCGTGTCGAAGCGGGCGGACGGGGCCATCATCGTCGATCTCGTGCCCACGCCCAGGGAACGGGCCCTGCTCGAAGAGCAGCGAGTGCCGTGGGTGATGGTGGGAGCGGAGTGTCCCACCATCGACTCGGTCATCATCGACAACGTCGAGGGGGCGATGTCGGCGACCTGTCACCTTCTTGGTCTCGGTCACACTCGCATCGGTCTCATCTCCGGCGGTCCGGCTGCGTTTCCAGTCTCGAGTCCTCCACAGAGGCGTGCCGGGTTCCTCCGCGCGCTCGCGGAGGCGGGCGTGCGGTTCGATCCGAAGAAGGAGCGGGTCGGTGACTTCTCGGCGTTGGGTGGATACGAGGCGATGCAGACGTTGCTCGAACTTTCCGACAGGCCGACCGCGGTGTTCGCCATGTCGGATGAAATGGCGATGGGTGCGATGCGAGCGTGCGAGGAAGCCGGGCTGACGATCCCCGACGATATGTCGATCGTGGGCTTCGACGATGTCGACTGGGCGTTCACCGTTGGACTCACCACGGTCCGTCAGGACGCCACGGAACTCGGCGCGATGGCGGCACGTTTGATGATCGAACGCCTGGATGGGAAGGGATGCGACCGACGACTGGTCACGGTGCCGACCGAGTTGGTGGAGCGGGGCTCGACGGCCCCGCCGCCCTCAAATTGATCGCCGGAATCAGTTGCCGCCCCGCAGACCCCATTCCTAGGATGAAACCGCTTACAG
>JBBDQP010000021.1:0-8989 GCA_040905965.1 Acidimicrobiia bacterium | reverse complement strand
TTCGTGAGGGTGGGCGCACTGTCGGCGCCGGCCGCGTCACCAAGATCACCAAGTAGGAATCAAATATGCCCAGTGACAAGAGACCACCGATCACGTTGGCGTGCGACGACTGCAAACGTCGCAACTACGTGACCACGAAGAGCAAGGCGAACACTCGTGATCGCCTGCAGTTGAAGAAGTACTGCAGGTGGTGCCGATCGCACACCTCGCATCGCGAGACTCGTTGACGTCGAAGAGCCCGGCCGAGTGGTCGGGCTCTTCTCGTGGCGGCGGTCCGTGGTGGGGTCTAGCCTGACGACCTACGCGGAGTCAGTGGCCTGGGAGCGAGGCACAGCGGGGTTGCTGGCCTCGCTCCTGTCGCGTCCGGAAGGTCCGGAAAGTCCGGAAGGATGAGATGAGCATCGAGGATCTCGCCGGCGTCAGCTACGGCCCGTATGCCTATCGGACCGACCCCGAGAAGGTCGGCGAATACGCCACGATCGTCGGAGCGGCGGACACTCCGGGACGGGCGCCCCAGTCCCTCGCCGGTGCCCTGCTTTTCGTCGTCGCGCCCCATCTGCTGTCCGACGAGCGGGCGGGTGAAGACACCAGATCGGTCATCCACGGGGACCAGGGCTTCACCTGGCACGCTCCGATCCCTCTCGGTGCCGATCTCGCGGTCACCGGCACGGTGACAAGGGTTCGGGAGCGGGGCGGTGTGTTCTTCACCACCTTCGAGCTCGTGGTCGAAACGGGCGGTGCGACGGTCCTCACGGGCTCCTCGACGTTTCTGATGTCCGGGGGAGAGACCGCCCCCGGAGCCGGAGGCGCCGAGCGCCCCGAACCTGCTCCCGACGTTGGGAGCCGATGCGAGGTGACTGGCGGTCTCGGCGACGAGCCTGCCGAACTGGGGTGCTTCTCGGCTTCCCGCTCCGATCTCGTCCGGTATGCCGGCGCCTCACGGGACTGGAATCCCATCCACTGGGATCATGCGGCCGCGGTCGCGGCCGGGCTTCCCGGAGTGGTGGTTCACGGGCTGCTGCAGAGTGCGTGGGTGATCGAAGCATCCGTTCGTCTCGGCATCGAACCCGCGTCTGCCCGCTTCCGTTACCGGCGTCCGCTGGGGGCGGCGGTCGAGGTGCGACTGACCGGCTCGCGAAGAGACACCGGGGCTTCCTTCGAACTGGGAGACGAAGACGGAGCGTTCCTGGCGGTGGTCGTCGAATGATCCGAATCAGCGGTTCGGTGTCCGCCGGAAGCCGGTAGGCTGGGGGTCGGCATCGGGTGTCGGACACCTGGAGATGCGACAACTGAGGGATTTCCCCCGCTCCGAGGCGGTCCGTATACTGACGCGGCCCTGCGCCCCCGTAGGGGTGTAGCTCGAACTGGCTAGAGCGCCGGACTCCAAATCCGGAGGTTGGGGGTTCGAGTCCCTCCACCCCTGCCGAAGAGACCACCGCGGCGAAGCCGCGAGGAAAAGAGTCATGAACCGAGAAACCCGCCGCATGATCGAACGCGAAGAGCGGCTGCAGAAGAACAAGGAAAAGAGCGAAGGCGGACGTGGCGCGGCCGCCCGTGCCAGTCGCGCGGCTGCCGCAAAGGTCCCGGCGGGTGGTGGGACGGCCGGAGGCGGCGCCCAGCCCGTCGCCGAGAAGCAGAACCTCTTTCGACGAGTCGTCGAATACCTCCACGAGGTTCGTGTCGAACTGCGCAAAGTCTCCTGGCCGACCAGTGAGCAGCTCATCGTCTTCACCGCAGTGACGATGATCACCAGCGTGGCGCTCACCCTCCTCATCTTCGGACTCGACTTCGGGCTCAAGACTGTCGTCTTGTGGATCATCGACGGAGGCATCAGTGGCTGAGAAAGCAGTGGCTGAAGAAGTCGTCGAGATCGAAGACGACATCCTCGAAGTCTCCGAACCCGCCAAGCCGGCCAGTCCCTACGACCTCCCCGGCGACTGGTACGTCATTCACTCGTATTCCGGATACGAGAACAAGGTCAAGGTCAACCTCGAGACCCGCACCAAGTCGATGCACATGGAAGACCGGATCTACGACGTCGAGATCCCGATGGAAGACGTCGTCGAGATCAAGAACGGCAAGAAGGTCACGGTCAAGAAGAAGGTGTTCCCCGGGTACATCCTCGTGCGGATGCGTCTCGACGACGACTCCTGGTACACGGTCCGCAACACGCCAGGGGTGACCGGGTTCGTGGGAGGATCCAACACGCCCACGCCGCTTTCGAGGCGAGAGGTGGAGCGTTTCCTGGGCGTCGAGAAGGAAGAGGAGAAGCCCAAGCCGCGCTTCAAGCCCGCCTTCGACATCAACGACATGGTTCGGGTCGTCACCGGGCCGTTCGCCGATTTCAACGGCCGGATCGAGGACATCGACCTCGACCAGTCGAAAGTCACCGTGCTCGTCAACATCTTTGGGCGAGACACTCCGGTGGAACTCGGATTCGAGGACATCCAGCGGGGCTGACGGTCGTCGATCCGCTTCGAGAACGAACAGGACTAAAACACAATGGGTAGAAGAAGACTCGCTGCTGTCGTCAAGATGCAGCTTCCGGCCGGTCAGGCCACTCCGGCACCGCCGGTCGGTACCGCGCTCGGACCGCACGGCGTCAACTTGATGGACTTCGTCAAGGCATACAACGACGCCACGGCCAACCAGCGCGGCCAGATCATCCCGGTGGAGATTTCGATCTTCGAGGATCGGAGCTTCGAATTCGTCCTCAAGACGCCACCGGCTGCGGCCCTGCTCCGGCAGGCGGCCAAGATCGACAAAGGTTCGGCGGTGCCGAACCTGGAGAAGGTCGGCAAGGTGACCAGGGCCCAGGTCAAAGAGATCGCAGAGATCAAGATGCCCGACCTCAACGCCATCGACCTCGATGGAGCAATGAAGATCGTCGAAGGAACCGCCCGCTCGATGGGCATCCTCGTCGAAGGCTGAGAACAGCCCCGTAATCGAAGCGTGGGAGGCGGGTCACCCCCGCCGTCCGAACCACAGGAGGTACCGCCATGAGCGGCAAACGATACGCCAACGCAGCACGCACCTATGACAAGCATGCTGCCCATTCCGCCCAGCAGGCCGTGGAACTCGTCAAGTCCCTGAGTACCGCCAAGTTCGACGAGACCGTCGACGTCGTCTTTCGGCTCGGCATCGACCCCCGCAAGGCGGACCAGCTGATCCGTGGAACCGTCGCCCTACCGCACGGGACCGGGAAAGAGGTGAGGGTCGCCGTGTTCGCCCCGGCCGACCGTCACGCCGAGGCCACCGCCGCCGGCGCCGATCTGGTGGGCGGCAAGGAACTCGTCGAAGAACTGGCCGCCGGTCGGGCGCTCGACTTCGACCTGGTCATCGCCACCCCGGACATGATGGCCGAAGTCGGAAAGCTCGGACGAGTGCTCGGACCGCGCGGCCTCATGCCAAACCCGAAAGCCGGCACTGTCACACCGGACGTCGGCAAGGCTGTCGGCGAGTTCAAGGCCGGCAAACTCGAGTACCGCAACGACCGGTACGGCAACATCCATGTTCCGATCGGCAAGGCGTCATTCTCCGCAGACCAACTGCTCGGGAACCTGGCTGCGCTTTGCGGAGAACTGTGGAGGGCCCGCCCCGCGTCGACCAAGGGTCGATACGTGCGCGGCATGTCCGTGAGTTCGACGATGGGGCCGTCCGTCAAGATCGACACCTCTCAGGTCGAGGATCTCGCCAAGACCGCCGTGTGACACGGTACCGATTGAGAACGAAGAGGCACCGTCCGTGTGACGGTGCCTCTTGCGCGAAAAAATAGGAGGGGGTCCCCGGGTCCGGTCCTTGGGCTCGGCTGCCAGGTCTGCCGTCTCTACCGGATGCGGGTCGGGGAGGTAGGGATCTGTCCCGACTTTTCCACATGCGCTGGTAGGCCCAACTTCGGTCCGGGAGGTGGGCGGAGGCGGTTCGGTTGAAACCGCCCAGTTCGTCCGGAGACCCCCTGACCTGGTTCCACTATCTCGCGCGACATCTTCGCTGTCCAGACAAATCCTGGGAGGTGACGGAACCGGACTTGGCGGAGAGGTCGTCCCGGCCGTATCCTGGCCGCTGCAACTCCAATAGATCTCCTCGGCCCAAGACCGGTCGGTGCGTTTCGACGCTGAAAGGGTTCCGTCCATCGAGACGGCCCCGCCACCGCAGGTCGGCTCCTCAGAGCCTCCCGTGTCGCGCCATGCCGGGGGGCCGTTTTTATGTGAAGGAGGAGCGGAATGCCGAGACCTGAGAAGGTCCAGGCGGTTGCAGACATCAAGGAGCGGATCGAAGCGGCGCAGGCCGTGTTCGTGACCGAATTCCGTGGTCTCACCGTGACCCAGCTGCAGAAGCTGCGGGCGTCACTGCGTGAGTCAGGCGCGGAGTACAAGGTCGTGAAGATGACCCTGGCCCGTCGGGCCGCCGAGGAGCTGTCGATAGAAGGTATCGACGAGCACCTCATCGGCCCGACCGCACTGGCGTTCGCAAACGAAGATCCCGTGGCGACAGCCAAGGCGCTACGCGACGTCGGCGACGCCAACGAGAAGTTCGTGATCAAGGCGGGCATCTTGTCCGGAGAGGTTCTCCTCCCCGAACAGGTCAAGAAGCTGGCATCGATCGAACCTCGTGAGGTGCTGCTGGCGAAGATCGCCGGCGCAGCCAAGGCCCCCCTCTACAAGGGTGCCGGGATGTTCGCGTCGTTCACACGCAACGCCGCAACGATGATCTCGCAACTGCTCGAGAAGAAGGAGTCGGGGGAACCCACCCCGTCGGGCGAAGCCCCGGCGGATTCGGCCCCCGCCGAACCGGTCGCTACGGCCGAGGAGGAATGAACGATGGCAAAGATGAAAACTGACGAACTGCTGACCGTATTCGAGGAAATGACCGTCCTCGAACTCAAGGAGTTCCTCGACGCGTTCGAGGATCGCTTCGATGTGACGGCGGCTGCCCCGATGGCTGTCGCCGCGGCTCCCGCCGGTGGCGATGCAGGCGCGGCCGCAGCCGAAGAACAGGATGAGTTCGACGTCATCCTCACCGGCGCGGGCGCCGAGAAGATCAAGGTCATCAAGGAAGTCCGGGCCATCACCAGCCTCGGACTCAAAGAAGCCAAGGATCTCGTCGACGGTGCACCGAAGCCGGTGCTCGAAGGCGTCGACAAGGAAGCCGCCGAGAAGGCCAAGGCGCAGCTCGAAGCAGCAGGCGCCTCAGTCGAGGTCAAGTGAACGGACTCTGACGTGGAGGAAGGGCCCCGGATCTCCGGGGCCCTTCCTGTTTTTGCGACTCGTCAGCTGCGCCCGGAGAGATACTCCGAGAGCAAGTCCGCTTCTCGCTCCCGCAGGATCACATTGGAGCGGAGCTTTTCGAGGTTTTGCACGGTCGCCTTCTCGGCGTGCGGAACCTTCGTCTCGGCAAGGAACGCCTGAACATCGTTTGCGACGTCCGGACGTGAGAGTCCCGGGATTCCTTCGACAAGTCGACGAAGAGTCATCGGAGGCATCAGTCCAATCAAGCTGGACCAATCCTCGCGCAGACGCTGCCAGGCGTGTGTTCCACTCTTCCGGCCGCCGAGGAGACGGGCGGTCACCCACGATCCGTCCTGGCTGCGGATCGAGCCGTCTTTGATGGCCTCGAGCGTGCGGTCGGCAGAGACGCTGTCGTCAAAGAACGTGACGGCCTGCAGCAGGCGGAGTTCCACCTGTGGTGTGCGCGCCGACTTGTACGCAGAGAACACGGCCTCGTAGTCCTTCTCTCCGCCATGAGCGGCCAAGGTGAAGAGGGACGTTTGACCGACGTCGGGATCGGTCGACTTCGGGTCGCTCATCCACGACTGCCCCACCTTCCGCGACTGCTCGATGACGTCCGGGTCCGCCGCCAGCCTGCCCAGCGCTCCGATCACGAGACCTCGGAGACTCCGGGTCAGATCCGAATCGTCCGCTCTCGGATCCCAGCCCAGCCGGTCGAGCGAAGGTCGGACGATCTCGCCAACCATCTTCTGGAATGAGGGAAGGTCTGCATCGGAGACGACATGGTGCTCGAGGGAGGCAAGGCTTCCGATCACGGCCTTCCATATCGAGAACTCGGACTCGTCGCGGTAGGCGGCTGCGAGCTCCAAAAAGGCGGCTGCGCCGACCTGACCCGACTCGACCATCGCCCAGGTGTCCGAAATCAGGACGTAGCGCTCGTTGTCGTCGAGTTCGTCGATGTTCGCCCGCAGGGCCTTTGCCAGAGGTTCGGAATACGTCACCCGGTAGAAGCCGTGGCCGCCGGCGTTCACGACTGCCCAGTCGACGGGACCTTCGATCTCGACCAAGGTGCTCGACGTTTCGAACAGCGTCTTCTTCTCGAACGGCTTCCCGCCTGATGCGCCGCGGATCTGGACCGGGATCTTCCACAGCGTCTGGTCGGTCTCGTCCGGTATGAAGAGGAACCGATGCTGCTGGAGACGGAGTCCTTCGTCGGTCGACGACACATCCACCTGCGGGAACCCCTCTTGGAGGATCCAGGTGTCCATGATCGCCCCCACGTCCAGACCTGACGCCCGGTCGAGGCCCGCCCACAGATCTCGGGTGACGGTGTTTCCGTGGGCATGCGTCCGGAGGTAGTCCCCGACCCCTTGACGAAAGACTTCTTCGCCCAGGTACTGCTCGATCTGGCGCAGAACCGAAGATCCCTTCCCGTAGGTGAGGGCATCGAACATCTCGTTCGCCTCTTCCGGAGAAGTCACCTCGAACTCGACCGGGCGCGACGTCTGGAGCCCGTCGGTGTCGTAGGCCCAAGGGCGCTCCACGGCGCTGAAGGACAACCACCGCTTCCACTCGGGCTTCATGGCGTCGGTCGCCTTCATCTCCATGAAGCTGGCAAACGCCTCGTTCAGCCAGATGCCGTCCCACCATTTCATCGTGACGAGGTCGCCGAACCACATGTGGGCCAACTCGTGGGCGACGACATCCAGGATGCGGACCCGCTCTGCCTGAGTGGCGGTCTCCGGATCGACCAGAAGGGCAGTCTCCCGGAACGTGATGCAGCCCAGGTTCTCCATCGCTCCGAACGCAAAATCGGGAATGGCGATCATGTCCACTTTGTCCCCTGGATAAGGGATGTCGTAGTAGGACGACAGGTACCGGAGGCAGAATTCGCCGCACTCGAGAGCGAAGGCCGTCAAGTGTTCCTTGCCTTTCGGCGCGATGACGCGGAGGGGCACGCCGTCGACATCGATCGGGTCGGTTGCCTCGAACGGGCCGACGACGAAGGCAACGAGATAGGTCGACATCTTCATCGTCTCGGCGAACGTCACGGCGACCTTGTCGTCCTCGACCGGGAGGCGGGCGACTTCGGCGCCGTTCGACACAACCAGAAGATGGTCGGGCACGACAAGGGTGACAGCGAACGTGGCCTTCATGTCTGGTTCGTCGAAGCATGGGAAGGCGCGCCGGGCGTCCGTCGCCTCGAACTGGGTGGTTGCGACCACCTGCTCGTTGCCGTCGACGTCGGTGAACCTGGAGCGGTAGAACCCGACCAACTGGTCGTTGAGTTCCCCGCGGAATCGAAGGTTCAGTTCGGCGGGGCCGACGGCGAGCGGCCGCTCGAATTCGAAGGTCGCCCTCTGCATGGGCTCGTCGTAGGAGATCTGGCCGACCAGAGCGCCATCGGCGTCGGTGAGGATGGCCTGATCGATCTCGATGTCGACGGCGTTCAGGACGATCTGCTCTGTTGGCTCGACGATGTCCAAAACGATGGTCTCGTCTCCCGAAAATGTGAAGGTTTCGAGGTCCGGTTCGAGACGTAACTCGTATCGCTGGGGCAAGGCGGTACGGGGCAGTCTGTAGGGGTTTTCGCTCACGTCGTCATCTCTCTGTTCGATCCGACGGAAGATCGTACCGAGATCGAGACGGTGCGGGCCGGGGGTAGCCTTGCCGACCGTGGCATCCACCGTTCTCGTCCGTGTTTCCGCTCTCGATCGTCCCGGCATTACGGCGGGTCTGATGGGGGTGCTCGAAACCGGCGGTGCTGCACTGCTCGACGTCGAGCAGATCGTGGTGCGGGGCCGCCTCACTCTCGACATCCTCATCGACGTCCCTGCCGGCAACACGATCATCAAGGACCTGCTGTTCTACGGTTGGGAGAAGGATCTGCGCCTCGACTTCGAGGTCGTCGAGGATGCGCCGAGCGAATATCGAACCCGATCGGCGGTGACGGTGATCGGTCGTCAGGTCGGTCCGGAGGTGTTCGGGGCCGTGGCGAGGGCGATCGCCTCCGGCGACGGGAACATCGACCGGATCTTCCGTCTGTCCCGCTACCCGGTGATCGCATACGAACTCGCCATCACCGACGGTGACATCGACGTCATGCGGCGCGCCCTCGTCGACGTCGCCGCTTCGAACCCCGTCGACATCGCCATCCAGGCAGAAGGTCTGCACCGTCGGGCGAGGAGACTGATCGTGCTCGACGTCGACTCGACGCTGATCCAGAACGAGATGATCGACCTTCTGGCCGAAGAGGCGGGGGTCGCTGACGAAGTGGCGGAGCTCACTCGACAGGCGATGGAAGGGTCGATCGATTTCGAGGTGGCGCTGCGGGCCAGGGTGCGCTTGCTGGCGGGGTTGGAGCTCGATGCCATCGAACGGGTGGCAGACCGCATCGCACTGACGCCCGGGGCCCGAACGTTCGTCGCGACGCTCAAGCGTCTGGGGATGACGGTCGGCGTCGTATCGGGCGGTTTCACCATCTTCACTGACAAGCTCAAAGAGCGTCTCGACCTGGATCACGCCGAGGCGAACGAACTGGAGATCGTCGATGGCGTGCTGACCGGGGAGTTGGTGGGTCGGATCGTCGACCGAGAGCGGAAGGCCGAGATCCTGAGAGAACTCGCCGAAAAGTATGGAGTTCCCGTCGAACAGTCCGTTGCCATCGGCGACGGCGCCAACGATCTGGATTTGCTTGCCGCCGCCGGTCTCGGGATCGCGTTCAACGCCAAGCCGGTGGTTCGGGACGCGGCCGACACCAC
>JBBDQP010000020.1:1412-9311 GCA_040905965.1 Acidimicrobiia bacterium | reverse complement strand
GCCAACCCGCTCACCTGATTCCAGGTGAAGACGCCGAGCTCGCGATCGCCGCTGCCGAAACGGAGGAAGTCGAGGATGAAACGCTGCGTCCCGTACCAGACGACCCAGAAGGAGAAGAGCTGTCCGTAGTGCAGGCGGAAACGACGCTGCACCTGGGACAGCACGAAAAACAGGATGACGGCGCCGATCATGTCGTAGAGGGCGACATGGTGATAGACCCCGCAGAATTCGGTCCCCAACGACGTGCCGGAACACTCGAGACCGTTGTGCATCGGAGCCACGTCGTATCCGGGCTTGATGCCATACCCCCACGGGAGGGTGGTGGCGCTGCCCAGATGTTCGACGATCGCCAGGTCACCGATCCGGCCGACGATGGTGCCGATCGCCAGGCCGTAGGTGGCGTTGTCGAAGGTGGGAAGACGGTCCAGGCCCATCTTCCGCATGCGCCACCAGCCCACCAGGATCCCGCCGGCGAACCCGCCCATGATCGAGAAACTGCCGCCGACCGGTCTCATCGCGGTGAGGAAGGGAACACCGTCGATGAGGGCGGCGGGCGTCGTCAGATACCGAGCGCCGAGCAGCGAACCGACCAGCGCCCACGACAGCACCGACTGATATGCCTCCCCGGAAAACCCACGCCGCTCCAGTGTTCGAGTGGTGTAGACCGCACCGGCGATGAATCCGAGAGCGGCGAACACCCCGTGAAGAGACAGGGTGAGAGGGCCGAGCTCGAAGAGCGGGATCGGCGGATAGGCGATGACGGAGAGCACGGCGGCAAGGGTAGAGCGGCGCGGGGGTTGCGATCGCCTTCCCCGCTGGGGAAGGTGGCGGCACAACTGTTTGTGCCGCCGGAAGGGGCAGGGAGCGCGGACGGCCGATCACTCAGATCGAATGGCCATACCCCTTGCGGGCGTAGACGGCTTCGGCCACCTCGTGGAACGGCTCGACGTCGGTGGCGTCGATGTTTCCGAGGGCGCGATCGACCCGACCGGCGGCCCGGCGGCAGAAGACACGGGCAATCATCACCTCGTCGCCGTATCCGGTGTCGTCGCTGCTGATCACATCGCTGACCCTCGAGATGGTTGCCACCTGGGCGTAGATGTCGGCAGCGGCGTCGGCGAGGCGCTTGAGCGAGCCCTGCCTCTCCTGGACCGACCGGCCATGCGCGCGCAGCAGGTGCTCTGTTGCGTTGCGAAGCGAGACGACCTGGCGCGAGCACCGGTCGGCCTCCTCGGAGAGCTCGTCGCTAGCGCCATCCAAACGATCCGGCGCCGCCCTCCTCTTGAGCCTCCCACCGACGTAGTCGGCGTAGACGCCGAAGCTCCTGATGGGCTCGGTGAAGTCGAAGGACTGGAGATCCTCCAGTTCCTCGCCGACAGTCTCCAGCCCGTTGAGGGCGACGAACATGCGCAGGACGTCGTTCGCCCCTTCGAAAACAGGGAAAATGCGGATGTCCCTCAGGATCTTTTCAAAAGGTTCGTCCTTCATGTACGCCCTGCCGCCGGCGAGTTGGAAGACTCGATTGGCTGCGTACCAGAGGAACTCTGTCGACGACACCTTGATCATCGCCGACTCCAAATCGATGTGCTCGACGCCCGCGTCCACCAGCCCGGTGGTGAGATAGGTCATCGACTCGATCCCATAGGTGTAGGAGGCGAGCCACCCGATCTTTTCCTTGACGAGAGCGAAGTCCGCCAACGGCCGGCCGAATTGCTCGCGGCGGGTGACGTGTTCCACTCCGAGGTCGAGCAGTCGACGGGCCCCGCCGACTGCGCCCGAACCGAGCGACATCCGACCGGTGTTCAGGATCCCTGTCGCGATCCGAAAACCCTGGCCTTCTTCACCGAGCACGTTCTCCGGAGGCACCCGCACACCCTTGAAATACAGGTGGCGCAGATCGTTGGCCTGCAATCCCATGGTCTCGTAGCGACGGCCCACCTCGAGACCTTCCATGCCCCCTTCGACGATCAGGGCGATATGACCGCCCTGCGGTGTACGGGCGAAGGTGGTGAGGACGTCGCCCGATCCGTTGCCGATCCAACGCTTCTCACCCTCGAGGATGTATGAACCGTCCGGCTGGAGGGTGGCGGTCGTTTCCAGGTGGTAGGCGTCTGATCCGGCGTTGGGTTCGGTGAGCGCGAACCCGGCTCGTTTGCGTCCAGCCACCAGGTCGGGAAGGAACCGCTCCTTCTGCTCGTCGGTGCCGTACATGACGATGCCCTTGTATCCGATGGACTGGTGGACCCCGAGAATGACGGCCAGCGTGGCGTCGATCTCCCCGACATGCTCGAACAGCTTGCAGTAACCGGTCTGGGACAGGCCCTGCCCACCGAAGGATTCATCCACCGAAAGTCCGAGCATGCCCAGCTCGCCGAGCTCCCGCCACGCTCCCTCCGGCAGACGACCGGCCCTCTCCGCCTCGGCAGGGTCGTAGCGCTCCTGGGCCCAGGAGCGGAGTTCCGCGATCTTGGAATCCACCCGGGACCGCTCGTCGGCGTCGAACCTCGGAAAGGGAAAGACCATGTCCTCGTGGATCTCGCCCAGGAACAGTCCGCGAGTGAACGAGGTCGAAGTGTGCTCGGTCATGCGGACTCTCCTGTCTTGAAACCCTCACCAGAGCGGGCTGCTTCGACGAGAACCGGTGCCGGAAGGAACCTCGGACCGTACCGAGCGGCGAAATCCTCCAGGTCGGCGTGGGTGGCTGCAATGCCCCTTTGCTGTTCGACGTAATGGAACGGGCCGCCGAGGTGGGCGGGAAAACCAAGTCCGAAGACGGCGCCGATGTCGCCATCTGATGCGGTGTGCAGAATGCCATCTCCGTAGGCGAAGAGCGCCTCGTTGATCATCCGCAGAAGCATTCGGTCGGAAGCTTCGTCTGGCACCGAGGCAGCCGGGGAGATCCCCAAGACCTCGTACACGGTGTCATCCACCTCGTCGACGCGGCTCCAATCCTCGCCTTGTCTCTCGTAGCGGTAGAACCCCGATCCGTTCTTCTTCCCGACGCGAAGGTTGTCGACCATCGTCTCCAGCAGCGGGTTGGGCTCCATGCGATCACCGAATCCCGCCTGGAGGATCCCGGCGATCTCGACGCCGATGTCGAGGCCCACCTCGTCGAGGAGCCGGAACGGACCCAGTGGGAACCCGAGCTTGGTCATCTGTCTGTCGATCTGGTCGATCGGCGCACCTTCGGCGAGCAGACGGGCGGCCTCATCGAGATACGGCGCCAGAATGCGCGAGGTGTAGAAACCGGGGCCGTCGCCGACGACGATCACGGTCTTGCCTTGTCGGGAGCCCAACTCCACCGAGGTTGCGATCGTGTCGGCGTTGGTCAGGGGCCCGGTGACCACTTCGAGCAACGGAACCCGGGGAACCGGCGAGAAGTAGTGCATGCCCACCACCCGGCCGGGAAACTTGGCGGCGGAAGCGACGTCGGCAATGGGAATCGATGACGTGTTGGTGGCGAAGATCGCATCGGGGTCGATGCGGGATTCCATCTCCTCGAGCACCTGGTGCTTGACGTCGAGCTTCTCGACGACAGCCTCGATCACCACGTCGACGTCGGAGAAACCACTGAGTGCGGTGGTGGCCAGCACCCGGGCCATCGTCTCCTTCTTCTCGGGTTCGCGCAGATGGCGACGGCCGGCGACCTCCTGGCGGATGTCTCGCAAGCCCCGTGCGATCGCCTCCCAATCGATGTCACGGAGCCGAACCGGGAGTCGGGCGTCTGCCACCGTCACGGCCGTGATCCCGGCTCCCATCAGACCGGCTCCAATGACACCCACTTTGCGAACCGGTCGCGGTGTCCCTGTAACCAGATCTGTCGTGTGGCTGCGGGACCGGAAGAGGTGGATGAGTGCACGTGCCTCGTGCGAGAAGGCCAGCTCGCCGAACGCCTCGGCCTCGGCTCGCAGCCCCGCCTCGGGCCCTTCCTCCACCCCGATCTCGACGACGTCGATGGCACGAAGCGGTGCCGGCATGTTCCCGTGGGTCCGCTGATTGACCGAGTCGCGTGCCCGGGAGAACACGAACTGTCGCCCGACCGGGTTGCCGGTCAACGCCAGGGTTCGGGCCTTGTCGAGCAGTGATCCGTCGGGTCGGGGCCGGCCGGCGATTTCGAAGGCTGACTCGAGGAGAATCGCCGGATGGACCACGTCGTCGACGAGACCGATCCGCCGAGCACGGTCCGGTCGGTGCCGTCGACCGGTGAGGATCATCTCCAATGCGTTCTCCATCCCGATCAGACCGGGAAGTCGGACCGTCCCTCCCGCGCCCGGGATCAGACCGAGTTGGACCTCGGGCAAACCGAGACGGGTGGAGTCGGTGTCGGCAGCCACCCGATAGTCACAGGCGAGGGCCAACTCCAGGCCACCACCCAGACAGTTCCCCTCGATGGCGGCGACCGTCGGGTAGGACAAGCCATCGATCAGATCCATGATCTGCTGGGCTGACCGTGACAGCTCGGTCGCCTCGTCCGTGCTTGCGACCTCGACCAGCATCTCGACGTCGGCGCCGACACAGAAGGACTCCTTGCCGGAGGCGATCACCAAGACGCTCGGCGGGTCGCTCTCCAGCTCAGCGAGGGCGGCGTGGAGGTCGACCTCGATCTGCGGCCGCAAGACGTTCACGGGCGAGTCCGGGACGTCGAACCAGAGGATCGCTCCTTGCGCCCTCCGCTCGACATGGAAAGCCGACGCGGTCGACGTCGTCATGCTGTCTCCAAGACCAATGCTGCGCCCAGGCCACCGGCTGCGCATGCAGTACACAAGGCCAGTTCCCCATCACGACGACGCAGCTCGCGAAGTGTCTGGGAGATCTGACGGGCCCCGGTGGCGGCGAACGGGTGACCGATGGCGATGGAACCGCCGGCCACGTTCAAGATGTTCCAGTCGATCTCCCCGATCGGCTCGGACCGGCCCATCTCGTTCCTGGCAAAATCCTCGGAGGCGAACGACCGGATCACCGCCAGCACCTGGGCAGCGAACGCCTCGTGCATGTCGATCAGGTCGATGTCACCCAGCTTCACCCCGGCTCGATCGAGGGCGATCGGGGTGGCGAACACCGGGCCGATGAGTAGCTGGCCGGCGGGGTCGACGGCCGTGAAAGCCGAAGATCTGAGAAACCCGAGAGGTTCGAGACCCATCTCGGCAGCCCGAGTCTCGCTCATCATCAGCAGCGCGGCCGCCCCGTCGGTGAGCGGGGTGCTGTTGGCTGCCGTGAGAGTCCCGTGGTGTCGGTCGAAGACCGGCTTCAGCTTGCGGTAGGCCCTCCGGTCGGAGTCGAAGCGTACGGTGCGGTCCCGATCGATCACCTCGGTGTAGTCGGGTGGGGCAATGAGCGTCATCACCTCGTCATCGAAGTCGCCCCGCTTCCATGCCTGGGCGGCGAGAGAGTGGCTGCGGTGGGCGAAGTCGTCCTGTTCCTCTCTCGTGATTCCGTTGAACTTGGCCATGCGCTCGGCCGCCTCGCCCATCGTCTCGCCGGTGGACGGCTCCTCCAGGTCCGGGCTCTGCGGTAGCAGGTCTCCCGGGCGAAGCTGGGAGATCAGCCGGACGCGCTCACCCACCGTCGTAGCGTCGGCAAGTCGGTTGAGGGTCTCTTGGAGCTGGTCGGATACCACCACGGGGGCGTGGCTGAGCGTGTCGACGCCGCCGGCGATCACGACGTCGGCGTTCCCGGCGGCGATGGAGGCTGCGGCGTTGACCGTGGTCCTGTAGCTGGTGATGCACGCCTCGGAAACGGAGTACGCCTCGACCTCGTCGGGAAGATGGGAGTTGAGGACGATCTCGCGTGCGATGTTGGGCAGCTCGACGTCGAGTATCACCCGCCCGAAGACCACCTGGTCGACATCGGTGCCGTCGATGCCGTTTCTCTCCATCAGCTCTCCGACGACGGACGTGCCCAGGTCGACGGCATCGAACGCCGCCAGCGCGTCACCCCTCTTGGCGAACGGGGTCCTGAGACCATCGACTATCGCTACTCGTTCACTCATCGTCCACTCCCGCCCCATCGAGTTCTCCCGCCGCCATCGCGGCCCGCGGCTTGTTCCATTCCGGTCGAAGGAATCCAGTCCCAATCTACGGAGATGTGGGACTACCGGGGAGGGCCGATCACCCGGCGCCGGCTCGCTCTCGCCGTTCTACAAGGCGTCGACAAGCAGGGCGGCGAAGAGGACGGTGAGGTAGGCGGTCGAATACGTGAAGAGCTTCATGGCCCGTTCGGGTTTGAACATCACCCGGACGGATTCGAGCATGAAGACCGCGCCGGCAACGACGGCGGTGATCAGGTACAGCCAGCCGAGGTCCGCCAACGGAACCAGCGCCAACGAGAACAGCACCGTGATGCCCGAATACAACGCCATCTGCCGGGTGGTCGACTCGATCGACGTCACCACAGGGAGCATCGGAACACCCGCCGCGGCGTAGTCGTCGCGGTAGCGGACGGCCAGCGCCCAGAAGTGCGGCGGGGTCCAGGCGAAGACCACCGCGAACATCGCCCAGGCCGGGGTCGCCAGACCGCCAGTCACCGCAGCCCAACCGACCAGCACCGGGGCCGCGCCGGCCGCACCCCCGATCACGATGTTCTGGGACGTCGTCCGCTTCAACCGCAGGGTGTAGACGTAGACGTAGAACAGGAGCGCTGCGGTGGACAGCGCCGCCGCCAGCAGGTTCGACGTCAACCAGAGCACGACGAATCCGGCGACACCCAGCGCCCAGCCGAAGTTGCGAGCCCGGATCGGGTCGATGAGATGGTTCGGCAGAGGACGCTTCGACGTCCGCTTCATGACCTCGTCGATGTCGCGGTCGTAGAAGTTGTTGAGGGCGTTGGCTCCGCCGGCGGACAGGGTGCCGCCGATGAGCGTCGCGGCAACCAGCCAAGTGCCCGGCCATCCACGGGCGGCCAGCACCATGGCCGGGACGGTGGTGATCAGCAGCAGTTCGATGATCCGCGGCTTCATCAGCGCCACGTACGGCCCGATCAGATGGCGCAAACCGCTGGTCGGTGCAGGGGTGGTGACGGCGGCTCCCATAGCCCGGCCAGCCTACCGGCCGGTGTGGGATGACTGTCCGGAGCGGATAGGCTCGCCGCCATGCCAGAACTCACGGCCAACGGTACGAAGATCTACTACGAGCGGTTCGGATCCGAAGACGATCCCCCCGTCCTCTTCGTCTCCGGGCTGGGAAGCCAGATCGTCTACTGGCGCCCGGGCTTCGTTGACCCGATCGTCGACGCCGGATTCCAGGTGATCCTGTTCGAGAACCGCGACTCGGGCTACTCCCAGCACTTCGACGACGAGCGGGTGAGCGTCATGCGGGTCGTCGAGGCGATCGCCGCCGGCAAAAAGCCTGACGTTCCGTATCTGCTCCCGGACATGGCAGATGATGCCGTTGGCGTCCTCGACGAACTCGGCATCGATGCGGCCCACATCCTCGGCGTGTCGATGGGTGGATACATCGCCCAGGTCGCAGCCGCCCGACACCCGGAACGAATCCTGACGCTGACATCGATCATGTCGAGCACCGGCAGCCCCGAAGTCGGCGGGGCCACCCCGGAGATGACTGAGGCGCTGTTCACCGCGCCGCCCACCGAGCGCCAGGCGGCCATCCAATCGACGGTCGACTACGCCCGGCTCGCGTGGGGCGACTACTTCGACGAGACCCGAGCCCGGGAGACGGCCGCCCGCAATCTCGACCGGGTCGTCTACCCGCATGGCACCGGACGTCAGCTTGCCGCAATCCTCGCCACCGGCGACCGCACCGCCGACCTGAAGGGCATCACGGCCCCCACCCTCGTCATCCACGGCGAGAAAGACCCGCTGATCGGTGTCTCCGGCGGAATCGCCACGGCCGAAGCAATCCCCGACGCCGAACTGTGGATCGTCCCCGGCATGGGCCACGACCT
>JBBDQP010000020.1:0-1312 GCA_040905965.1 Acidimicrobiia bacterium | reverse complement strand
GTGGCCAACACGCAACAGACCCTCACCCCAGGACCCAACCGGATCCTGATGGCCGTCGCCACCGAAGACGGTTCTTTCATCTCCCGACCGGACATCCCCACCCTCGCCCGCTTCACCCACGAGACGGCCGGCGAAGTGACCGTCGAGACCGAATGGGTGTGGGCCATCCCCAACGTACGCGGCTTCCACGTCGCACACGTCGACCTTCCCGCCGCCGGACGCTGGCAGGTGGTGTTGGAACCGGAAGGTTCACCGCCCACCGCCACCACCCCGTTCGGCGTCCAAGAATCAAGTCCGGTACCCGACGTCGGAGATCAGGCGATCGCCGTCCCCACCCGGACCCATCCGGAGTTCCCGCTGTCCGAGATCTCGACGGACGCGGAACCCGATCCCCGGCTGCACGAACTGTCGCTGGACGACGCGCTCGCCAACGGCCGGCCGACCGTCGTCGTCTTCGCCACCCCGGCGTTCTGTCAGACCGCCTCCTGCGGACCGACGCTCGCCGTCGTCAAGAGCGTCATGGGTGACTACCCCGAGATGAACTTCCTCCACGTCGAAATCTACGCCGACCTCGACGCCGCCGCCGGGGGAAGCCTCGACCCGGTCCCCGCAGTAGAAGCGTGGGGATTGCCATCCGAACCGTGGGTGTTCGTGGTCGACTCGAAGGGCGTCGTCACCGCCCGATTCGAAGGTGCAACCGGCGTCGACGAGCTGCGTCGGGCGCTGGAGAACCTCGGTTGAAGGGGCAGAAAAGACCCGTCCTGCTTGGCTTGGCTCACGACGATGCCACCACTTACACTCGCCCCATGGTTCAGCACCCTCGGCGGCGCCGCTCGGTAAGGCCGACGCGCCCTTTCCGGTTTGCCGGTCTCAGTCTGCTGACCCTCGTCGTGTCGTCCTGTTCGTTCATCGAGATCGACTCGCCGCTCACCACCTTCGAGCCGGCCGGACCCATCGCCGACCGCATCGACGGACTGTTCTGGCCGGTCTTCTGGATCGCCACCGTCATCTTCGTGTTGGTGCAGGGAGCCATCATCTTCATCGCCGTGGCCTTCCGTGACCGTCCCGATCGCAAGGAGCCGAAGCAGACCCACGGCAACGCCAAACTCGAAGTCACCTGGACCGTCATCCCCGCCCTGATCCTCGCCGGCATCGCCATTCCCACGGTCCGCGGCATCTTCGACCTCTCCGAATGCGCACCCGACGCCATGACCGTCGAGATCATCGGCCACCAGTGGTGGTTCGAATACCAGTACCCCGACCACGGCGTCGAAACCGCCAACGTCCTCGTCATGCCCGCCGGCCAGGAGGT
>JBBDQP010000019.1:0-1551 GCA_040905965.1 Acidimicrobiia bacterium | reverse complement strand
TTTCCTCTCCAATAGTTCGACAGCGACACAGAGCCCTTCGGGCCGGATGCACGTCGATCCGGCTTAAGCGGTAGCTGCGGACCCCCGATTTTCTCCGGAAGTCCCGGAGACACGGTCCACGACAGCACGAGCCCCCTGCGGCCGCAACTCGGCCTCCGCGGGACGACCGCCCCGAAGGATGCGTACCTACGGATCCAGTCGAGGTGGGTGTATATGTATCGTCAGGTCTTCGTGCCCGTTGACAATTCCGAGTGCTCCGACTGGGCGGTGGAGCGGGCCATCGAGCTCTGCGCCCGCACCGGTGGCACGATCACCGGAAACCACGTCTACGCCGCCCGCCTCCACGACGTCCGCTTCCGCCAGCTCGAGACCGGGCTCCCCGCCCAGTTCCAGACCGACTCCGAGATCCGCAAGCAGCGCAAGATCCACGACAAGCTGATCGAGAAGGGGCTCCAACTCATCTCGGACTCCTTCCTGGACCAGGTGGACAAGCGCTGCCAGGCCGCGGGAGTCCCGCTCGTCCGGCAGCTCCTCGAGGGAATCAGCTTCGAGGAGATCATCCGCGAAGTGAACGAGGGGAAGGGCCGCCTGCCCAGCCTCATCGGTTTCGACCCCAACATCGCCGCGAACTACGATGGCGGAGAGACGGTGCGGAGCGACGTGAAGATGGGCGACGACGGGCGCATCATCGCGGAGGACGAGGACCACGACGAGCGGCTGGCCGGCACCAGCGAGCGCGACTACGACCTGATGGTGATCGGCGCGCACGGCATCGCGCGCCAGCCGTATTCACAGCTCGGCGGGGTCGTCGCGCGCTCCATCCGCCAGATCGAGAAGGACATCCTCATCACCCGGAACGGCCGCCCCCTCGAGGGCGGGTCCTTCATGGTGTGCGTGGACGGCTCGTCCTACAGCTACAAGGCGATGCGGAAGGCGCTGGAGATGGCGCGCGAGTTCGGCGCGAAGCTCTACGTCTGTTCCGCCTTCGACGTCGAGTACCACCACGCGGTCTTCGGCAACATCAAGAACGTTCTCTCCGTGCAGGCCTCGAAGGTCTTCAAGTTCGAGGAGCAGGAAGAGCTCCACAACAACATCATCGACAAGGGACTGCTCAAGCTCTGCCAGGCGAACATCAAGCGGGCGGAGATCATGGCGGACGAGTACCCCGACGTTCAGCTGGAGACGCAGGTCCTCATCGGCAAGCCGTTCCAGGTGATCCTCCAGTGGGCGGAGGAGATCGACCCGGACCTCCTCATTCTCGCGCGCCACGGAGGGCACCGGATCGAGGGCACCGAGATGGGCTCGCAGGCCGACAACCTCTCCCGGCAGGCCTCCACCAACGTCCTCGTCGTGGGCACGGTCGACGTGCGGCCGGACGAGATCCCCTGGATCGAGTCGGACGGGGAGATGGGGCTCGAATGGTCCCCGGACGCCGAAGTCCGCATCCTGCGCGTCCCCCCCTTCGCCCTCGGCATCGCCCGCAAGTCCGTCGAGGAATACGTGCTGGAGAACTACCAGGCGCGGGTGAACGGGGAGGCGGCGGCCGGCTCG
>JBBDQP010000018.1:0-9486 GCA_040905965.1 Acidimicrobiia bacterium | reverse complement strand
CCGCTGTTTCGTCACAGGTACGAATCCTACCGAGCAGTGGATGCCTTACGCTGCGGTTGATGGAACTGACCGGGGTGCTGATTTCGACCACCGCCCGAGGATTCGATGCGATGCGGAGGTTCTACTGCGACCGGCTCGGGCTCACCGCTCGATCCGACAGGCATGGCTTCGTGAACTTCGACTTCGGCCATTGCCGCCTCACCATCGCCGTCCATGACGGACTTCGCGATGAGACTTCCGCCGATCCTCTCCGGATCATGGTCAACCTCCGGGTCGCGGATATCGACGAGGCTGTGGCCAAATGTGTCCCGGACACGGTCATCCGGTGGCCGGAAACAGAGAAGTGGGGAGGGAAGGTCGCAACCGTCACGGATCCGGACGGCAACATCGTCCAATTCCTGCAAATGGAATGAACCCCGCTCCCCCATCGTTGGAACCTATGCCCGCTAAATTGAGGAACGAGAGCAATGCCCACAGTCGATCTCACACTCGAGAGTTTCGACGAGACGATCCGTGACAACGAGATGGTCCTCGTCGACTTCTGGGCTGAATGGTGCGGCCCTTGCAGGGGCTTCGCGCCCACGTATTCGGCCGTCGCCGAAGAACATCCCGACATCGTCTTCGCCAAAGTCGACACCGAGGATCAACAGCAACTCGCCGGCGCATTCGGCATTCGCTCCATTCCGACGCTGATGATCTTCCGCGATCAGGTCTTGTTGTATTCGCAGCCGGGGGCGCTCCCCCGGAACGCACTTGACGACCTCATCGGCCAGGTACGGGAGCTGGACATGGACGACGTCCGACGTCAGATCGCAGAGCAGGAGTCGGCCACCCAATAGGGGCCCGTCTACACACCGACAATCCGCCCGTCGTCACACGTCAGGGTGAGGGGCTGTCGCCATCCAGGCTTGACATCCGCCTACGAATGCCGAATACTCCCTCGCCATTGACAACGCGCTCATCCAGAGCGGTGGAGGGACAGGCCCTGTGAAACCGCGGCAACCGTGAGGTGTAGTCCGACAGGACGAACCAAGCCGGTGCCAATGCCTGATCGATGAGATGTCTTCAGCGATGAAAGCTGTG
Source organism: Acidimicrobiia bacterium (assembly GCA_040905965.1). Taxonomy (GTDB): domain Bacteria; phylum Actinomycetota; class Acidimicrobiia; order Spongiisociales; family ZC4RG35; genus DATHWB01. The sequence goes on along the minus strand of JBBDQP010000018.1, from coordinate 8,403 downwards.
GGACGCTCAGAGCGCCTGAGACCAACACACAGCGGAGCCCCCATGGCACCTCAACTCATCGCCATCACCACCCGGTCGGTCGCTTCGTCGCGCCCGATGTGTTGCGGCATGTGCATGCCCCGCTCCCGGGTGGAACTCCTGCGCTCAGAGCGCTGAACCCGCCGACACCCGGGAGCGAGAGATCCCATAGGCGGGCATCCCGAAGAGCTCTATCTCGCAGAGGAGAACATCAGATGTCACTCAACAATGTCGATCTCGATTCGGTTGGCGGCCTCGTCGGCGCCATCCAGGAAGACCCAGCCAAGGCAAACACCACCTGGTCCGCCAACGTGGCATGGACGGGGGGCTTCCGCTCCGAAGTCAGGATCCGGGACTTCGCACCGGTTCCATCCGACGAACCGGCGGGCCTCGGCGGCACCGACACCGCTCCCAACCCTGTCGAGCAGTTGCTCGGCGCGCTCGGCAATTGCCTGGCGGTGGGATATGCCGCCAACGCCAGTGTGGCGGGCATCGCAATTCGCTCTCTCGACATCGAGCTGACGGGCGACCTCGATCTCCATACGTTCCTGGGGCTGGATGACCAGGGACACGCCGGCTTCCGATCCATCGGGGCTCGGGTCACTCTCGAGTCGGACGCCTCACCGGAGGCGATCGAGGCCTTGCACGCCAAGGTCACGGCGACATCGCCGGTCGGTCACACCCTCGGACGGTCCGTCCCCGTCGCGATCGACCTCGTCGGCGCCGGTCGGACAGAAGCCGTCGCCTGAGAAGACCGGGGCACCGGTGATCCTTCGGTGCCCCGGTCGACCACTCCCGTACCCAGACACCACCCGGAAGGAACACATATGAGCTACCGATACGAGACGCTCCAGGTCCACGCAGGCCAGGAGTCGGCCCCCGGAACGCACGCCAGGGCCGTGCCCATCTACCAAACGACTTCGTACACATTCGAGGACACCGACCACGCCGCGCGGCTGTTCGGACTCCAGGAGTTCGGGAACATCTACACCCGCATCATGAACCCGACGACCGATGTGTTCGAGCAGAGAGTCGCTGCTCTCGAAGGCGGACTCGCTGCTGTCGCGACCGCGTCGGGGCAGGCCGCCCAGCTTCTGGCGCTCACGACAATCCTGGAGTCAGGAGACCACATCGTCTCGACCAGCTACCTCTACGGGGGGACCTACAACCAGTTCAAGGTCGCGTTCCCCCGGCAGGGGATCAATGTGACGTTCGTCGACGGCGACGACCCGATCGACTTCGAGGCCGCCATCCAGGAGAACACCCGGGCGATCTATCTGGAGTCGATCGGAAACCCGAAATACAACGTCCCTGATTTCGAAGCGATCGCGGCCGTTGCCCACGCCCACGACATCCCCCTGGTCGTCGACAACACCTTCGGTGCCGCCGGGTACCTGTGCCGACCCATCGACCACGGTGCCGACATCGTCGTCGAATCGGCGACCAAGTGGATCGGCGGGCATGGCACGTCGATCGGTGGGATCGTCGTCGACTCGGGGCGCTTCGATTGGCGGAACGGGAAGTTCCCGATCTTCACGAACCCCGCTCCCGGCTACCACGACCTCGTGTTCACCGACGTCTTCAACCCCGAATCGGACTTCGGGAACATCGCGTTCGCGATCCGGGCGAGAGTGGAAGGCTTGCGGGATCTGGGTGCGGCGCTTTCGCCGTTCAATTCGTTCCTCTTCCTCCAGGGACTCGAGACTCTGAGCCTCCGCGTCCAGAGGCACGTCGACAATGCCCTCGAACTGGCCAAGTGGCTGGAGGCCCATCCGAAGGTGACGTGGGTCTCATATCCGGGCTTGGAGAGCCACCCCTATCACTCCAACGCCAAGAAGTACCTGCGGAACGGGTTCGGCGGGGTGCTGTCCTTCGGACTCGAAGGCGGATACGAGGCGGGAAAGCGGTTCATCGACCAGACAGTCCTCGCCAGCCACCTGGCGAACGTCGGAGATGCCAAGACACTGGTCATCCACCCCGCATCCACCACCCACCAGCAGTTGAATGAGGCAGAACAGATCGCGTCTGGCGTGTCACCGGACCTGATCCGGATATCGGTGGGAATCGAGCACATCGAGGACATCAAGGAAGACATCGAGCAAGCCATCGCATCCGTCAGCTGAGTGAACGGTGTGGGAGGGACCGCTCCAGCCTCCGCGGCCCTCCCACACTGCCTCAATCGAGCGATTCGATGTGCTGGACAAGCAGTTGTGTGAACCTATCTCCGTCGATGTCGACCGCCACGGAGACCGAACCGTCGTCCTCACTCCCCCGACGGCGGTCCACCACCGTCCGTCCACGCGAGGTCTCTCCGAGATCGACCGTCACCCGTCGGCGTTCGGTCGCCATGAGGTCCGGCCAGATCAGATGGGCGACCGCGGCCGCATCGTGAATCGGGGCGCCGCCGAGACCACGCGAGTCGGGTTCGTTCCTCGAGAAGAATCCGAAGAGCTCTGCGACGAAACGCGAGACCGCTCCGCCGGTCGCGAGCCGGGCAGCATCAGCGCTTCGAAGGAGCGCCCGGTGGGTCACGTCGAGCCCGATCATCGTCACATCGAGACCGGACGCGAACACTCGGGCCGCCGCCTCCGGATCCACGTAGATGTTGAACTCGGCCGAGGGGGTGACATTGCCCTGTCCTATCGATCCGCCCATCAACACAATCTTGTCGATCCGGTCGACTAGATCGGGATAGACGGCGATGAACAGTGCGATGTTCGTCAGCGGCCCGACAGGAACGAACGTCACGGGGGTGTCGGCGGTCTCCAGCGTCCGAGCCATCAGATGGACGGCATGGCCCTCGACTGGCGAGCGGCTCGGCGGAAGCAGGGTCGGGCCGTCGAGGCCTGTGGGTCCGTGCACGTATTCGGCGACGACGAGCTCTCGCACCAAGGGCCGATCGGCGCCAGCCGCGACCGGCACATCACTTCCGAGGAGATCGAGCACCCGTATGGCGTTCGCCGTGGTCTTTTCGAGGGTGGTGTTCCCCGCAACCGTTGTGACCGCCCTGAGATCGATCTGCGGCGAGGCGATGGCGAGCATCAGCGCGATCGCGTCATCGTGACCCGGGTCACAGTCGATGAGAATCGGTGTCGTCACGACTCCAGTCGATCTCTCGCGGCGAGTACCTCATCTCGCGTCGGAATGGCCGGCTGGGCACCGGAGCGGGTCGTGGCAATCGCTCCTGCCGCAGTCGCCATCTTCAGCGCCTCCACCAAGGTTGCTCCGTCCGCCAATTCGACCGCGAGCGTACCGACGAACGTGTCCCCTGCACCGACAGTGTCCACCGTGTCCACGCGCAGGGAGGGGACGCGGGCGACCTCCACACCTCGTTCCAACGCCACCGCACCGTCGGCGCCGAGAGTCTTCACGACAAGCCGGGCGTGGGCGAGATCCGAGCCGTAGAAGTCCGCTTCGGTCTGATTGACGACCACGACGTCACATTCCGCGAGGAGGCCCGGTGGGAGTTGCCGGGCGGGAGCGCAGTTGAGCACGCCGAACGCTGCCGTCCTGATGGCGTGTTCCACGGTCGGCAAGGGGATCTCCAGCTGACACACCACCACGTCCGCACCGGCGACGTCGACATCGGAGACACCGAGGAGGCGGTTCGCTCCCGGGGCGACAACGATCTGATTCTCGCCTGCGGCGTCGACGACGATGACGGCGATCCCGGTGTGGGTGCCAGGGGACACCCTGCAGGCGGCGAGGTCGACGCCTGCGTCGCGCAGGAGGGCGGTGGCTGCCTGACCCTCGGTGTCATCACCGACCCTGGCGATCATTCTGACGTCGGCGCCCATCCTCCTGGCTGCGAGGGCCTGGTTGCCGCCCTTACCTCCGGGATGCCGGAAGAAATTGGCATCGGTGACCGTCTCGCCTGGGCGAGGAAGCCTGGGGGCCGTCGCGACGAGGTCGAGATTCACCGAACCAACGACCGCGACGTGTGACATCGGCCGGGACGATACCCTCCGCTCGCCTTCGAACGAACTGAGCCAAAGTATGAGTCTTCTCCATCCGCAGGTCGCCGCTCACCTCGAGGTTCTCGGCGTGGCGTTTGAAGTCATGGAGTGTGATCCGGAGTTCGCCGACACCGCTGCGTTCTGTGCCCGCTACGGGGTCGACCCGGCGGATAGCGCCAATACGATCGTCGTCGCCTCGAAACGTCCGCCCGATGTGTTCGGGGTCTGCGTGGCGTTGGCGACGACCCGTCTCGACGTGAATCGGGCGGTTCGCGACGAACTCGGCGTCAAGAAGCTGTCGTTCGCCCCTGCAAGCGTCACACTCGACATCTCCGGTATGGAGATCGGTGGCGTGACCCCTTTCGGACTTCCTCCCGGCCTCACCACGCTGGTCGACTCGGCTGTGCTGACTCGTGAGGAGATCATCCTCGGCGGGGGCAACCGCACTTCCAAGCTGAGACTCGATCCCGCCGAGTTGTCCAAGCTTGAAGGGTTGCGGGTCGTCGAAGGGCTTGCCTCCGAGATCAGATGACGGCCCCCGGTTGGGCCTCAGCCCCTCAGGAGCCAGACGCCGTCCGACGCATGAGCAGGACGAATCCCCCGGCGGTGATCGCGGCGAACGAGTACCACTGAACCGCGTACGGGAGATGGGGGCCAGGGTCATGGACGTCGGGTACGGGGACCCGCACCGGCAACGGCCCGTCGACCGGATCGGTCTGTTGGATCCAGACCGGAGCCAAATCGTCGTACTGAGCCGACAGACGGTCCAAGTCGATTCTCGCGACGATGCTCAGACGACCTTCCGGTTCCGTCGGCCCCACCGACGGACGTTCTTGGGACGTCCGCACGAGGCCCGCGACCGTCACGACTCCTGGCGGAGGCGGGACCTCGGACACCGGCGGGGCCTCCGCCGCCAACGGGACCCAGCCCCGATTGACAAGGATCGTTCCTTCTTCGGTCAGTAGCGGTGAGACCACGTGAAAGCCGGGCCGCTCGTCGGCGACCTGTGATCGGACGAATATCTCATCCTCCGGGCGAAACACTCCGGTGAGCACCGTCGGTCGAAATTGGAGACTGGTGACATCCCCGCCGGCGGCGGCGAGCAACAGTCCGAGATCGACTGGCTCCGACCCGAGGCGAGCCGCGTTGACGGTGTTCTCGATTTGGCGCTCGCCGTGGCGGCGGAACTGCCACTGACCGAGAGACGCGAACACGACGCACACGACCACCACCACCGCAGTGGCGATGGCCCATCTCGGCGTCCGTAGGAGGCTCAGCACGGACCCGATTGTGGTCGGTCTGGAATGCTTCCTGGCGACGCCCCACTAAGCGGCGTCGGTATCCTCGGCGTCGACACTCGACATTCGACGAGCAACGTCGAGGGCGGCATCGCGGTCGGTGGCTGCAATCGCCGCAGGGTGCGCCAGCAGTTCGGACAGGGATCGCTCGGGAACGCCCGCTTCGATCAGCAGGCGAGCGAGTTCATCTGTCCAAAACCATGCCACGAGGAGACCTCCGGGAAGAAGCGGGAACGACTCCGAACCTACCCATCGACCCCCACAAGTGCGAGCGATGATTTTCGCGTTCTCAGGCGGTCGCACCGTTTCTACGAGGATCGACCGCGGCGATCACCGATCCGTCGGGGTTCTGAATAGCCAGTCCCACACCGCCGAAGTACATGTGCAAGGCCTCGAACACCGTGACCTGTTCGGCCATCGGCGGCAGGGAAATCCCGGGCTCGTGCATCACCGTCACCGTGTCGGCCACGTCGACGTGGACACGCGGAGCGGACAGTGCGTCTGGTGGTGACAGGCCTCTCCTCAAGGCGAACAGGGTCTGGGCGATAGCGCTGGTGATGCGATCGGCGCCCGGTGATCCGATCGCAAGCAGACGTCCGTGCGCATCCCGCCCCACGGTGGGGGCCATGTTGGAGTTGAGCCTCGATCCCGGGATGAGGAGATGCCGGTCTCCGACCAACTCGACCTCTCCCAGGCCGTTGTTCATCCACATGCCGGTTCCCGTCGGAATGACACCGGATCCGTATCCGGCCGAAAGCGTGATGGCACACGCGACACCGCCGCCGGCCGCTGATACGTGCGCGGTCGACGGTGAGCGGATCGGGTCGCCGGGCAGTTCGGCGAGCCAGCGGGCGATTTCTGCGGTGCGGTCGTCTGAGATGTCGGCGCCGGCACGTCTCCAGCGGTATACCTGTCGCTGGGCGGAGATCAACTCCTCCGGTGATCCGTCCCCTGCGAGCAGGAGGAGCGCGGCAAGAGCCGCACCTCCTACCGCCGGGGCGGGATTCGTTGCCAGGGTCCAATCGCCCAGTGTGACCATGAGGGGCGATCGCCGCAGCGCTTCGAATGCGTGGAGATCGTCGATTCCCACGTGACTGCCCCGACGCTGGAGATCTGAGGCCACGATCTGGGCCAGCTCGCCTCGGTAGAGGTCGTCAGCTCCGACGCGGGCGAGCCGATCGAGGGTCTCCGCCAAACCTTCGACCCGCACTGCGTCGCCGACTTGGAGCGGCTTGCCGCTGTTGCGCAGGGCGCGGGACCCGGCCGGGTCGGCGTCGAAAACGGGCTCGAGCGAATAGGCCAGGTAGAGAGCAGATGTCGCCCCAAGGGGTGTTCCTCGGTCGGCGAGTTCCGTCGCTGGGGCGATCACATCGGCCCACGGTGTCGTTCCGTGTTCGTCATGGGCCGCACCGAAGGCAGCCCAGGCGCCAGGGACTGCGATCGAAGCCGGACCGACGATGGTCGTGATGCCGCCTCCGTACTCCATCGACACTTCCCGTTCCACCGGCTGCGGGTGTCGTCCGCTGATTCCGGGAACGGCCATGTATCCGTCGTAGGTCACCGGGTCGCCGTCGACCGGCCAGATCGTCACGAAGGCGCCGGCCCCGGGCGAGACGACTCCAGGTTCGCTGACCATCGCGGCGACGGCGGAAGCGATGGCGGCGTCGACGGCTCCCCCACCGGCGTCGAGGACGCGACCGGCGGCGACGGCAGCGGCCTGACTCGGTGCGGCGACGGCGACAGGAGGCATCAGGCGGGCGAGGCTACTTGCGTCCCAGCGCGACGTTGCACCGTTCCGGCGACAGCACTGTCACCTGATCGGCCACCACTTCGATACGAGTGCGTCGTCCTTCGGGACCGTCCTGGGCACGACGCTGAACGACTCCCGTGACCCACACACGGCTGTTCTGCTCCGGCGGACTGTCCACGAGGTCGTCGGATGGATCCCACAGCGTGACCGGGACCACATCGATCCGACGTCGCGGTCGGTCCGCCGCGACAGTCACGAGAAACCGCATCGAGCGGCCGCCGGAGTCGAAGAGACGCACCTCCGGCGCAGTTGCCAGGCGGCCGCACAAGACGGCGAGATTGATATCCGTGTCCATTCGGAATGCTCCTCACCGTTCGAGGAAGTGCAGTGCGGAAACCTATCGGCGCCGAGTGACACAATCCTGGCTCGGACTCACGCAAGGAGGTCGTCGTACTGGCTGAGCCACTCCAGATTCGGGTTCACATCCCGTATGGCGAGCACGAGTGTCCGAGCAGTGTCGCGATCCTTGTTTGCATCGGCAACGCGGGCGGCGACGGCCCACCGCCGGAGCATGCTGTCGGAGGGGGTCGAGACGAGCCGGCCGGGTTTGATGATGATCCAGGCGCGCTCCTTGTCTCCCCGTTCGAGCAGCGAGCTCGCGTACACGACGCGAATCTCGTCCTCGGCCTCTTTGCTCCCGCCGAGTTCGGTGAAGAGCTCCCAAGTCTTGTCGATGCCGTCGATCTTCCCCAGTGCACGCTGGCAGTCCATCTCAACCGCCATGTGATCTGTCGTACCGGTGAGACGGCGATACGTCCGGAGTTCGCGCAGCGCCTCTTCCCACTGCTCGATCTGATAGGCGGCGAGACCGAGGATCTCCCGAACCGTGGCCGCCCGGGGAGCGAGTTCCTTCGCACGCCGCAACGCACCGGCGGCTTTCCCGAATCGCTCATCGGCGTAGGCCGTAAGTCCGGCCTCGAGCTCGGCGATTGCCGTCTCGCGGCGCTCCTTCGGAGCTGAATGGAGGATCTCGTCGCGAATCCACCTGGGGAGTTGTCCGGTGCCGGCGGTGACTTCCTTCTTGGCAGACCGCGCCGGGGCGGGGCGGTCGTCTGATCGGCCTCCCGGGCGACCGCCTGGTCTCGGACCGGGTCTGCCACCGGATGGGCGCTTGCCGGGGCGATCCCCTGGACCGCGACCGGACGATCGACCGTCGTTGCGTTTGGGGTTGCGCCCCCCTCTGGGCCTGTCGCTCATCGTGTCGTCCTTCTTCCGAAATGAAAAGAGGGCCATGGCGATGGTGCCTGGCCCTCTCACATTTGATGCCCGGCGGTGACCTACTCTCCCAGGGGGTCGCCCCCCAAGTACCATCGGCGCTGGC
>JBBDQP010000017.1:0-9520 GCA_040905965.1 Acidimicrobiia bacterium | reverse complement strand
GAAGTGAGGAAGTCGCGTGAGTCGATGCCCCGCTGATCGAGGAGGAAGGCGGCGCCGAAGACGATCGCCGCCGACGGCCACAAGAGTTCGTCGCCCGGCCAGATGCCGATCGCCCGCATCATGATGAGACCTGCGAGCAGCATGAGACCGGCGCCCAGATGGGTGTGCCGATTCGCCGGGTCTACCGGCTCGTCGTCGGCCTGTTCGATGGTGGGGAGATCGATCGTCGCCGCCCACGCAGCCACGTACAACACCACTCCCAGCCCCCACACGAGACCGAGCACAACGAACGCGGCGCGCACGTAGACGACAGCGATGCCGGTGGCTGCGCCGAGGCCGCCACAAATCCCGGCGATCATCCGCTCGTCCGAACGTCTGATCCCGAACGGTGCCCGGGTTGGGGAGGGTGCGAGAGATTCGCTCACACCCGTATCGTTCCACCCCGCGCACATATCGGCAATGAGGGAAGCCCCTGAGTCGACCCTCGGGTCTGGGGGATCCCCGGGGGTCATACCCGATGGTGGCTTCAGGGTCACTGCCGCATCCTGGGAGTCATGATGGAAACAGAAACCAATACAGAGACGCCGCCGGCGGGTGATCGCCCGTTGCGGCGGTCGTCGAATGATCGAATTTTTGCGGGCGTCGCCCGCGGTATCGCAACAAGACTCGACATCCCAGCCTGGGTCGTCAGGGTCGCCTTCGTCGTCCTCGCATTCGGCGGGGGCCTCGGCATCGCCCTCTATGTCGCAGGATGGCTTCTCATCCCGAAGGATGACGAGACCGAGCACATCGCTCGCGGGCTCTTGGGACGGGTCGAGGACGGCTCAGGCTGGCTGGGCATCGCGCTCGTCGGCATCGGCGTGCTCATCGCCGCTTCGTCGGTCGACTTCATCCGGGGGGATCTGGCGGTCGCCGTGTTCCTCGGGGTGATCGGTGTGATGCTGTACCGCGGCGAATTGGGCACCGCCAGCAAGCCCTCGACCGAACCGACCGTTCCCACTTCCCCGATCGCTCCGGGTACACCGAGCTTCGCGGCCGGCGACGTCCCACCGACGGAACCTCCCGCCGCTCCACCCACCCCGACGGAACCGCCACTGCCACCGCAGCCCACGCGGCCACCATCCATATTGGGGCGAGTCGCGATCGCGTTCGTACTCATCGGCACCGGCGTGATGGCGTTCTTCGACTACGCCGTCGCCGAGTTCGACCCGTCGCTCCGCCACTACCTGGGACTGGCCCTGGCGATCATCGGCACCGCACTCGTCGTCGGTTCGGTGATGGGTCGCGCCCGCGGCCTCATCGTCGTCGGCATCGTGCTCACCCCGCTCTTGGTGCTCTCCCCGCTGGCTGAACTCGATCTGAATGGCGGAATCGGCCAGCGACGGGTGGAGGTGGACTCGATCTCCGAACTCTCCGAGTCCTACGAACTGGCAATCGGCGAACTCGTGATCGACCTGCGGGGCATCGACTTCGGATCCGAGACCGTGGAACTCGACGCCAGCGTCGGCATCGGCTCGCTCCACATCATCGTCCCGGATGGCATTGGGGTGGAACTCGACGGAGAGGTGGGCATCGGCGACGCCGAGGCATTCGGCGCCTCGCGGTCCGGCATCGCACGCGAGCTCGACGTGTCCAGGGACGGGGTCGGCACCCTCGTCCTCGAAGCCCAGACGCTCATCGGCGAACTGCAGGTGTCGGGCTCCGAAATCGCTTCGTTCTCGAGGAACTCGATCGACCTCGTGATCACCTCACCGGCCCAACTCCAAGATGTCTACGAGCTCGACTTGGGCAACATCACCCTCGACCTGTCCGGCCTCGTCCTGACCGAGCCTCGCACCGTGCGCATCTCCAATGGACTGGGCCGGGTCCACGTCATTGTCGCTGACCGGAGGACTACTGCTGTCGAGGCCGAGGCCGATATCGGCCATGTGACGGTGTTCGGGGCCACCCAGGGTGGATTCGACACCACCATCGAGGCAAACCCGAGGGGCCCGCAACTGCTCACACTCGAAATAGAAATCGACAGCGGCGAGATCGTCGTGGAGGAAGGCTGATGCACACGCACCGTTTCGACCCCATTTCTTTCATCTTCGGCCTGGCGTTCTTGGCGCTGGCACTGATGTTCACGCTCCCGCGCGACCCGTGGGATCTCCTCTTCGCCGGCGTCAATCTCGGCTGGCTGTGGCCGGTGGTGATCACGGCGGCGGGAGTCGCTCTCCTCGTGCCGATCGTACGAACAGACCGAGAATCCGACACCGAGCCAGACCAGGACTGAAGCGACCCGTCTCAGGTGAGGTCCTCGCCGCCTGCGGGGACCTCACTTTCGGAGGACTTCTCTGACCGCAGGCTCTGGATCAGCATCCGGACACCCGAGACCAACACCAGCGCTCCGAAGAGCTGACGAAGGAGGTCACCGTCGACCAGGTTGGCGAGACGGGCGGAGACGAACGCCACTACCGCACCGATGGCCCCGATGGTCAACGCCATCCGTACGTCCACATTGGCGTTCCGCCGATTGACGACGGTGCCTGCTGCGGAGGTGAAGACGATCGCCAACAACGACGTCCCTTGGGCGAGATGTTGGGGGAAGTCCAACAGGAAGACCATCGCAGGCACCATCACCACTCCGCCGCCGATGCCTGCCAGACCCGAGGCCACACCAGCGATCAATCCGATGATCGCCGCCACCGCCACATCGAGGATCGACTCCATCACCACACCATCCGCAGACCGGCGGCGATGAGCACCACAGCGAAGATCATCCGCAGCGTTCTGGGCGACAACCGGTTCATGTAGTGAGCGCCGACTGCTCCGCCGATCACGCCCCCCGCTCCGATGGTGACCCCGACCACCCAGTCCACCTGACCGGAGAGAGCGAAGCCGATGGTGCCGGCGATCGACAGGGCGATGATCGCCCCGAGCGAGGTGGCGTGGGCGACCCGCCGAGGTGGTGCCAGGAACAACAGGATGAGCGGGACGAGGAGAATCCCGCCTCCCACGCCGAAGAATCCGCTGAGCGCACCCCCCGCCACCGCGATCACGATGAGGCGAGGGTCGAAGCCGGATCGAGTCTCAGGGGCGGTGGTCACGGGGCGACCTTAGAGCCCGCGGACGGCGTGGAATGCCAGGGCGAAGGTGCCCGCATTCCAGGTCTGCAGCGACGCCCCGGCCCCCGCACCTGTCGCGTCCACCCACTCGGGAAAACTCCAATCGTCGACGGCGTTGACCGTCGCCAGCCGGTGAAGCATCGGCTCGGCCGCCGCCTCCCCGGACAGCCTGGCGATGGCTTCGGTGTGGAACCCGCCGATGTACGGCCAGGCGGCGCCGTTGTGATAGCTGCCGGGCCGGTTGCGCCACCGCGGCGGGATGGAGGATTCGGCGACCGAGATGAGCATCCCGGTCCCATCGGAAGGCGAGATCGGATCGGGGAACGTTCGACTGGGATGAGGATCGGCGGTGACGTCGAGCGCTTCAAGGATGATCCGTGCTCGGTCGGCGTCGGCGATTCCGAACCGGATCGCCAGGAGATTGGCGAGGGTGTCGCAGCGATCGACAAAGGCGGCATGGACGATGTGAGAGAGGTAGTGGCGCCGGTTGGGGCTCGCCGCCTCCCAGAAGGCGATCCGGGTGGCATCGTGTGCGAAGCCGTGGGCAAAGAGCGACGCCACGTCAATGGCGGCGTCCGGCCAGAACCAGGCGTTGACCGCCTGGGCGACGGGCGCATCTTGTGGCTCTTCCCCGATCGCAGCGGCGACGTGGTCGGTCGCTGCCGAGGCGGCGGCATACAGGACGTTCAGATGCAGGGTGCGGCCGGAGCGAGTGAGGGCGGCATCCATCCAGTCGGTCGAGGGGGCGGCGGAGATGAGCCCCGAGCCCGTGACATCCTGATGCGCCAGCCAGCGCTGACCGGCCAGCACCTGCGGCCACCAACCACGAACTCGCCCGATGTCACCGGTGGCGTCGAGATAGGCGGCGACCACGATCGGGAACCAGGCGGTGACGTCGACCGCCCCTCCCTCGGCGAAGTCCCACTCCTCGCTGCCAGGAGCCACGAGCGCGGGGATCTGGCCGAGCGATGAGGCGTGATCGGCCAGTGTGTCGAGCGTCGTGGCAGTGGCCCGCACAAGATCCGGATGCTTCACCTGGAGCGCACCGAGCGCCGAGATCAAGGCGTCGCGGCCCCAGATGACTGCGTAGTGATCGAACGCCGGGGAGGCCACGAACCCGTACGGAGTGGCGGCACGAACCAGTAGCTCCACCGCCCGTTCATATGCTTCGGCGACGAAATCCGTCATGCGTCCCGATGATGGCGTGTTCGCCACTTGCAGTGCGGAATCTCCCACGCAGGATCGTCTGCACCTCGCCCGTCCCTATAGGGTCCGCCGGTGAGCGAACACATGACACCTGACGATTTCCGCCTCCACGGCAAGGCCCTGATCGACTGGATCGCCGACTACTGGGAGGCGGTCGGTGACAAGTCGATCCTCCCGACCGTCGCCCCCGGCGACATCCGAGCCCTCCTACCGGATGCCGCGCCGGAAGCCGGAGAGCCATTCGAGGCGATGCTGTCCGATCTCGACGACATCGTGATGAGAGGCGTCACCCACTGGCAGTCCCCCGGCTGGTTTGCCTACTTCCCCGCCAACGTTTCGTTCCCGGCCATCCTCGGTGACCTCGCCTCGTCCGGTCTCGGCCAGCAGGGAATGCTGTGGCAAACCTCACCGGCGACGACCGAGATCGAAAGTCACGTGCTCGACTGGCTGGTGGATCTGATGGGTCTCCCCCAGACGTGGAAGACCACATCGACCGGTGGTGGCGTGCTGCAGATGAGCGCCTCGGACTCCACCCACACCGCCATCGTCGTGGCACGCAGCACACGTGCAGGCATCGACCCTTCCCGGATGGTCGCCTATGCCTCGACCCAAGCGCACTCTTCGATCGAGAAGGGCGCACGCCTGGCGGGGATCGGACACGTGCGGTTGATCGAGACAGACGACGACTTCGCGATGCGCGCAGACCTGCTTGCCGACACCATCGTTCAGGACACGGCTGACGGACTCGTACCGGTCTTCGTGTGCGCCACGCTGGGCACCACCGGCACGACCGCGGTCGACCCGCTGAGAAGCGTCGGCGAGATCGCTCGGAGCCACGGAATGTGGTGTCACGTCGATGCGGCGTATGCCGGCAACGCCATGATCTGTGAGGAGTTCCGCCACCACCTCGACGGATCCGAGCTCGTCGACTCCTACACCTTCAACCCGCACAAGTGGCTGCTGACCAACTTCGACTGTTCGGTGTTCTGGGTGGCAGATCGCCGTCCGCTGATCAACACCATGAACATCGTCCCGCCGTATCTTCGAAACGCCGCCAGCGAACGGGACGACGTCATCGACTACCGCGACTGGCACGTTCCTCTCGGGCGGCGGTTCCGGGCACTCAAGCTCTGGTTCGTCCTACGCCACTACGGAGCAGAGGGGCTTCGGTCGTACATCCGGTCCCATGTCCGACTCGCTCAGCGCCTGACCGAGCGGATCGAAGAACACCCCCAGCTGGAATTGGTGGCTCCCACGACATTCGGTCTGGTCTCGTTCGCCCATGTCGACGGCAATGACGCAACGACGCGCATCGTCGAGGCGATCAACGCAACCCTGACGTCCTATGTCGTGGCCTCGATGCTGGGCGACCGCACGTTCGTGCGTGTGTCGATCGGATCGACGTTGACCGAGTCTGCTCACGTCGACGCGGTGTGGGACGCCATCGAGTCGGCGGTCTGATCAGATCGGATTGAGCGTGCGTGCCGCCTGGTTGCACCGGGTGAGTCCGTCGTCTCCCATCACCACGATGTCCTCGAGTCGGATACCCCACCGACCTTCGAAGTAGATACCCGGTTCGATGGAGAAGGCGTGTCCCGGCTCGAGCAGGAGGTCGTTGCCTTCGACGATATAGGGGTCCTCGTGGCCCTGCAGGCCGATGCCATGACCGGTGCGATGGATGAACCGGTCGGCATAGCCGGCCTCGGTGATGACCCGCCGCGCAGCGCGATCGACGTCTTGGCATGTGTTCGGGGGAACTGCAGCATCGACCGCTGCCTGGTGGGCGGCGGCGAGCACCTCCCACGCTTCGGTGATCTCGGCCGGTATCGGGCCGGTATGGACACACCGAGTGGTATCGCTGTGATAGCCGCCAAGACGACCCCCGATGTCGAAGAGCACGACCTCGCCCCGTTCGATCACCCGATCACCCGGTGCATGGTGCGGTGACGCCGAGTTCGGGCCCGATCCGACGATGGCGAACTCTGCGGTGTCCAGACCGGCGTCGACCAGCCGCTCCCGGATGTCCAGTGCCACCTCGCGCTCGGTCCGTCCGACCAGCGGAACCCGGCCTTCCATCAGGTCGGTGGTCACCGCATCTGCGCATTGCCCGGAGGCGAGAAGGAGTTTCCGTTCCGACGCCGACTTGACCATCCGCAAGGGTCCGATGACCTCGGATGCCAGACCCAATTCCAGTTCCGGGCGGCGGCGGGTGATGGGAACGACGAAGTGCGCCCGCATGGTGTCTGACACCGCCACCTTCTCGGCGTCACCCACAAGCGCGAAGAGCAACTCCAGCGCATCCTCCGAGTCGAGCCAGTCGTCGATTCGGACACCGTCGAGGGGGAAGCCAGGCGCTTCGAGGCGAGGCATGAGCATGACCGGGTCCTGTCCGGCGACGAGGACGAGGACGTTCAGCCGTTCCAACTCATGCGCGGAATACCCGGTGAGATACTCCAGATCCGGTCCGACCCCGAGCACCGCGGCGTCGAAGGGGGAGGATTCGACGGCGCGCCCGGCCGATTCGAGTCTGCGCCGATGTTCGGCAGGATTCACGGGATCGGTCCTTCGCTTGGGGCGCGCCAATCTACCGAGTCCGGTCATGCGGAAACCGCACCCGGTAACCTCGACTCACGACAACCGAAAGGCTGGAACCGTGTCTGAAGAAGAAGAATCCCCGGGCGACGAGCAGGCGCCGGACGGTCTTCCATCCCCCTCGAAGTGGCGCAAGCGTCTCGGACTCGCCGGGCTCGCTTCCGTCGGAGGAGCCCTGGCCTGGCTGTTCGGCCGACGCGACAAGCCCGAGGCCTGACCGAGACTCACCGGCCCGAATGCGTCTCGGTGTCCTGGCTTTCGGTTCCCTCATCTCGAATCCGGGATGGGAACTCGAAGAGATCACCGCCGAGCGCCTGACCGCAGTCGCCACGCCGTTTCGGGTCGAATACGCCCGCCACTCGCTGGTGCGGGGCGGGGCGCCGACGCTCGTCCCCGTCAACCGGGGCGGTTCTCGCGTGAGCGGCGTGATGCTGGTGATCGCCGATGGGATCGACCTGGCCGAGGTCCGGGACCGCACCTATCGAAGAGAACGCAATGCGGTCGGCTCCGGTCTGCGATACCGACACGTGGCCAACCCTTCGCCCGACGCCGTGTACCTGCCCGTCAATGGTCCTCTCGCCGGAATCGACGCCGTCGTCCATGTGGTCCTGGGCGACACCATTCCCGAGCCCCAGCGGACCCCGGAACATCTCGCCCGGATGGCCATCGCGAGCGTTTCGAACACCGAAGCGGGACGGGATGGGATCTCATATCTCCGGGACGCCATCAGTGCGGGAATCGAGACTCCGCTGACTGGTTCCTATCGACAGGCGATCCTGTCGGCCACGGGAACGGAGTCCCTCGACGAGGCCCTGGCGAAGGCCCGGTCAGGGAGTTGAGTCCAAGATCCGTGTGACGAATGAGTCGACCGCTTCGATCAGTCGGTCGCCTGCGAGCAGGGCGAAGTCGTTGTGGTCGGCACCTTCGACGATGACCAGTTCCTTGGGACCGACGCTCGCCTGATACAGGCTCCTGCTCTGTTCAGCCGGCACGATCCGATCCTCCGAACCGGCGACGACAAGCACCGGGATGTCCAGATCGGAGATGGTGTCGCTGCTCGGGTACCGATCTCGCAGCAGCATCCCCACCGGAAGCCACGGGTAGTGGTGCGAGCCGACGTCACCGAGTGATGTGAACGGCGAGCGGAGGATGAGGACGGCCGGGGGATGCGTCCGTGCCAGCGAGATCGCCACACCCGCACCCAACGATTCGCCGAAGTAGACGAGAGTCTCCTGGTCGACATCAGGTCTGGTGGAGAGGTATTCGACCGCGGCGGCGGCGTCTGCGACGAGACCCTCTTCGGACGGCGAGCCCGGGTTTCCGCCATATCCCCGATAGTCCACGAGGAGGGTGTTGAAGCCCGTGGCCGAAAGGCTGAGGGCCAGCGGGGCCCGCGCCGCCCGATTGCCGGCGTTGCCCGGGAATACGACAAACGTCGCTCGGGCCGACGGGGACCGGACGAACCAGGCCGTGTGGTCGAGACCATCGGCCGTTCGGTACGACACCTCCTCGGTGCCGAGCGGAGCGTGCGTCAGGGACGGGGAACCGGGATCCGGAAAATAGATCAACCGCCGCTGGAAGACCCAAGCAAGCGCCAGCACGGCAACGATCGCCAATCCGAACGCCATGAAACCCTTGATCAGCAGTCCTCCCCTCTCTGGTGCTCGGGCGGAAGTCTGAATCTAGGAGATGTCGCTCTTTCCGTTCAGCCCGCGTTCTCGAGGTGAGCTCGAATGAACCATTGGAACTGCTCGAGCTCACCGAGTTGCCCGATCACCATGTCCTCGGACACGGGATCGAGATCGGCGAGACGACCCTGGGCGAGGCGATGGTCTTCGATAATCCCGGTGTACACGATGTCGAGAGCCGCGAGATGGTCGGCGACCGAAGCCTTGGCCGGGCCGTAGTCGTCCCAGGTGCGGCGGGCGACGAGAGCACCAGGCGTGCCGACGGGTGTTCCCCCGAGCGCCGCGATCCGCTCGGCGAGGGCATCGCTCATCAGCCGCACGGCGTCGACCTGCGGATCCAACATCTCATGCACGGCGATGAAGCCAGCGCCGACGACGTTCCAATGCACATGCTTCAGCGTCAACGCCAGGTCGATCAGCGAGACCATCCGTCCGTCGAGCATGTTGACGATCTCGTCCGCAGCCGCACTGTCGAGTCCGGGGATCGTGTAGTGGTCGGTGGTCATGGGGCGCCTCTCGCTCGAATGGTGGAGCCCGTCAAACCCATCCCTGCGCCGGCATTATCCGTTTCAGGTTCGAAGAATCATCCAGCTCGATGGCCTGCTCTCAGCCGAAGAACATCCGGCTCTCCCTGGATTCCACGGGCTCCATCCAACAACTACCCGCAGAAACAGTTTTCGAAACACGCCTCTCCTGCGGGAGCGTGATGGTCAACGCGACGCTTCCGACGTGTCCACAACGGGGAGGCCCGCCAGGGGCCTTTCGAAGAGTTCGGGTTGTGGTGGTGGGTTGGTGGACAGGACGTGGCTGGTCAGGGTCCGGCCCGGCTGGGATTGGCGCGGAGGAAGGTGCGCCGTTGGGGCGGCGAGTTCGGGTCGATGCGTCTGCGTTGCTGGTGGATGACGACGTGATGGTGATACCAGCAGA
>JBBDQP010000016.1:28314-50136 GCA_040905965.1 Acidimicrobiia bacterium | reverse complement strand
TGACAGGGTTGTCGACACTGGGATGGCAGGGATGCGAAAACTCAAAGGTGGCGTTGGCGGGGTACTCCCGACCACAGGGTTGGGGTGCACTGATGGCGGGAGGGGCCTGTCCATCGCGCGTCCATCGCGCGAGAGGGTGGGATGGGACGGGTGAGAACGCGAAATGACGCGAAACGAAAATAAGGTCTGACCAGGCATTTCGCGCATTCTTCCTGGTCACGCTGTTGGGTGCTCTCGGGCTCATAACTCGAAGGTCGCGTCCCGACTCAGTCATGATTCCCCACCTCGGAACGGTCCGGTGGTGTAGGTAGGCGTGGGGGAGACTCGTCGGGGCGGTGCTGATCATCTCGGGGTGGTGCTTCCGACGTTCACGGTGCGAGGTGACGGGTTGGGGGTGATTATCTTCCGGCTGACGACTCGCCGGGGGTGAGGTCCCTGCAGGCGGTACCTGACGGGCTGAGAGGCGCTTCGACCCTTTCTCGCCAGAGCAAGAGTCCTGTCAGCATTGATGCTGTGCCATTCATTGGAAGGGCCTCACAATACGAGCCACCTGTTCACCAGCGATGACATGGAAATCCTTGTCCCGATCGAATTGGGCAATCACGATCTTTTTCAACTGTTGATAGGTCGCCGTTGCTGTTCGTCGCTGGAGGGGATGCTCGTTCAATCCGCGCCCAATCCCTGCCCAATCCACCGAAACGGACTCAGCGTGACGAACCCGGGCGGGGGTTCATGATTCTCCTGTAATTGCAGGCCCAATCAGCACGGTCCTGGACCACTCGACACTGATCCGGACGGGGGGCATCGGCTCATAACCCGAAGGTCGCGGGTTCAAATCCCGCCCCCGCTACCGAATCGCAGAGGGTCAGGTACTTCCTGGCCCTCTGTTCGCGTTCTGAGGTGGAGTCCGCGGATTAGCTCAGCTCAGCGATGACTTCGTCCGTGGTTGTCACGTCACAGAACTCACCGGACAGGCTGGCGACGTTGACTCGTTGCATGGTGGCCGCATCGATCAGGGTGCCGTCAGGATGGTGGCGGGCGTAGGTCCAGGTGGCGTCATCCACCAGCACCATGTCGAATCCGAGATCCGAGCCCTGCCGCACTGTCGTGGACACGCAGTGGTCGGTCTGCACTCCCACTGTGATGATGCGGGTCAGGCCGCCGTCCCGCAGCCGTCGCTCGAGGTCAGTACCGGCAAATGCGTCGTTCACCGATTTCACGAGGACCGGTTCACCCGGCTGTTCGACCGCAACGGCGCTGGGCGCATGTCCGGGGAGTTCGGGACGCAGCGGGGAGTTGGGCTCGATCGAGGCGTGCCGGACGTGAATGACCGGCCGACCCGCCTTGCGGAAGGCGGCGAGAAGCCGGGCGATGTTGGACTCGGCCGTAGGGTTGGTTCGTTCTTCGGTGCGCTCTTCGAAGCCGCGCTGAACGTCGATCACGAGGAGGCATTCAGCCATGGCGACAGACGCTACAACTGAGACCATCTCCGGATCTTCGCATACGGTGGGGGGAGCGAGAAGAAGAGAGCGAATGGTTCTTCCCACAACGATGAGAGGCGTCGTGCTCACCGGCTACGGGGGGCTGGACAAGCTCGAGTACCGGGAGGACCTTCCCGTGCCGTCGCCCGACCCCGACGAGGTTCTGATTGCCGTCGCGGCGTGCGGGATGAACAACACCGACATCAACACGAGAACCGGCTGGTACTCGAAGTCCGTGTCCGGCGCCACCGGTGATCTCGCAACCGTGAGTCATGAGGATGGCTCTTGGGGAGGCGGTCTCGACTTCCCGCTCATTCAGGGGGCTGATCCTGTGGGGCGAATCGCGGCAGTGGGGGAGAGGGTCGACCAGTCGAGGTTGGGACAGCGGGTCCTGGTCGACGCCTGGATGCGTGATCCGGGCGACGATCTCGAAAAGGCCGCCTATCTCGGCTCGGAGCGGGATGGCGGGTATGCCGAGTACGTTGCGGTTCCGGCCGCCAACGCACACTCGATTGACAGCGGCCTGTCAGACGTCGAATTGGCCAGCTTCCCGTGCTCGTACGCCACCGCAGAACACATGCTCCATCGCGCCGGGGTCGGTGAAGGCCAGTGGGTGCTGGTGACCGGTGCGTCTGGTGGCGTGGGAGGGGCGCTGATCCAACTGTCGAAACGGAGGGGTGCGCGGGTAGTGGCGTTGACGAGTGTCTCAAAGATCGATCGGGTCCGATCCGTCGGAGCCGACATCGTCCTCGACCGGAACGATCCAGATCTCCTCTGTGCGATCATCGAGGCCACCGGAGGGGTCGACGTGTTCGCCGACGTTGTGGGAGGAGACCTCTTCCCCACACTCTTTGAGACCATCAAGCGAGGCGGTCACTACACGACGGCAGGGGCGATCGCCGGCCCAATCGTCTCACTCGATCTGAGAACCCTCTACTTGCACGATCTGACCATGCACGGCGCAACCGTCCTCCCCCCGGAGGTGTTCGCCAATCTCGTGTCCTATATCGAGAACGATGAGATCAGCCCCGTCATCGCGGGCGCGTACCCCCTGGATCAGCTTCGTGAGGCGGAAGAGCATTTCATGGTCAAGGGTCATGTGGGGGCCATCGTGATCGAGGTGGCCACGTGAAGATCGCCGAAGAGTTCCACGTACGGAGGCATTGAGGTCGTTTCGTGACCTGTCATGGGCGGACCACCGCCGAATTTCGGACCGGCCAAATCATCAATGTCGACGGTACGACTGGCACCGTCTGGCTGGCGGAGGAGCGAACATGACCGTCGTCAGATCGTCGCCCCCCTGCCCGAAGTGATGCTGCGAGTCTCGAACAAATGCCGCCAGATGCATCCCGGCATGCTCGACTTCGAGGGGTATCTGAAGGCCAGCGGGTTCCGGCTCGGAACGGCTGTCACTGGGTGACGAGGTGCTGTTCCAGCTTGTCCAGCGCCATGATCCAGCCCATCTCGCCAGGTGAATCGGCGGGGATACCGGCGTGGGTGAGGATCAGGCGGGTGCGGCCGTCCACATCCTCGAGTTCGACGGTGATCTCGGTGACTTCCGGATGGTCCGCCGGCATGCCCATCGCGCTAGGCGACACCACGTTGCCCACTTCGTCGGACATCGATTCGGTGTAGACGAGTCGGTGCGGTGGTTCGACCGTCCGGTATTCGCCAACGAACCACATCTGCATCTGTCCGTTCGGAGTCGCCACCTGCATGCACACATGGCGCGTGCCACCGACGCGGACGTCCATCTTGGCCACGGGGATCGTGGCTCCCGTAGGTCCGTACCAGGCGGCGAAGTGCTCGGACTCTGTCCACATCTTCCACACGACCTCGATCGGGGCGTCGAGTGTGCGGTCGAGCGTGATGGCTTGGGTGGTGGTCATGAGGTCTGTCCTTCCGGGGTCTGTTGGATCGTGTCGAGGTAGTCGCCGAGTCGGTCGATGCGACCTTCCCAGATCGGTCGGTATTGCTCCGCCCAACTCGACACCTCGGCCAGGGGACCGGGATCGAGTCGGCAGGGACGGAACTGGGCGTGGCGGCTGCGTTCGATCAGTCCGGCTCGCTCGAGCACCTTGATGTGCTTGGAGATCGCAGGCAGCGTCAGCGCGAACGGTTCGGCCAGTTCGTTGACCGTTGCCTCACCGTCGGCCAGACGGGCGAGGATCGCTCGTCTGGTGGAGTTCGCCAGGGCGGCGAACGTCTCATCGAGGCGGTCGGCATGGAGCGTCTGTGCCATCTTCGTAGTTTCCCTCTCGGTTGATTAACCGAATAGGAAAGTACAAGGATCCTCGGTCGACGTCAACCCGTATCGGGTGTCGAGCCTCGCACGCAGGTCCGGATCGGAAAAGTCGTGGCGGCGCCATCGGGATGGCAGGCAAGCGCCAATCCCCCTCCGAGCCCTATTCTTCCGCGGATATGCCCCTCTACATGGACCAGCACAACACGGATGGGGCATCTCCCGAAGACCTCGCTCGTGCCCATCTCGCCGACCTCGCCGTTCAGGAGCAATTTGGCGTCAGGTTCCTGACGTACTGGCTCGACTACCAGGGTGGCGTCGCCAACTGCCTGGTCGACGCATCAGACCCTGAGGCCGTCAATCGGGCGCACGCCGCAGCCCACGGGAACTTGGCGGGGAAGGTGATCCCCGTGGAGAAGGACGAGGTGCTGGCGTTCCTCGGGCGGTCCGAAGACAGCGGTGGCACGATCGACGAGGCTGCAACCCGAACGATTGTCTTCACCGACATCGTCGATTCGACGGCACAGCTCGACGCCCTCGGTGACGAGGCAGCCATGGCGAGCCTGCGGGAACACAATCGGATCGTGCGCGACGTGCTCGCCGGCCATCGCGGGCGCGTCGTCAAGTCCACAGGTGACGGATTCATGCTGGTGTTCGATTCGCCCTCGGATGCGGTCAGGTTCGCTATCCGGTTGCAGCAGGCGCTGGGCGCCCATGCGGACGCCGACCCGGGGAGTGCGATCCATGTTCGGATCGGCGTCAACGCAGGAGAGCCGGTCGCCGAGGACGGGGACCTGTACGGCATGGCCGTCAACGTGGCGGCCCGGCTGTGTGACCGGGCGGGAGTAGGCGAAGTTCTCGCATCGGCAGCTGTCGCGGGTCTCACCATGGGGAAAGGGTTCACGTTCTCCGACATCGGCGCACTGGAACTCAAGGGACTGAGCTCGCCTCTCGCTGCCTATCGGGTTGATTTCCCCGCTCGCGAATCGACCGACGGCGACGTTTCGCACTGAACGTCCTCGTTCGGTCGGACGCGGGGCCGTTCCTGTCACCGCACGCCGCCTACGGTACGAGCCATGGTGGTCCGTGTTCTGCTTCGTTTTCTCGGACCGCTCGAGGTGATGGTCGATGACCAGGCAGCGAATCCCGGAGGCCCAAAGCAACGAGCCCTTCTCTGTCATCTGGTGCTCCACGCCGGCGAGCCGATCAGCGTCGGCGCCCTCATCGGGGCGGTGTGGGGCGACGATGCCCCCGACGGCGCCATCAGATCGCTTCGGACCTATGCCTCGAACCTGCGGCGGCTGCTCGGTGCTGCCGCAGACTTGAAGGGCGAACAAGGTACGTACCGTCTGGACCTCGTTTCGGTCGAGACCGACATCGACCAGTTTCGGGCAATCGCGAAGGAAGCGGTCGACCTGCGAGATCCCCACGATCGCAGCGACATGCTCCAAGCCGCTCTCGACCTGTGGCGCGGCCCGTTCTTGGCCGATCTCGACCATCCTGGGTCGCGGGAGGTGTCGGCCAGCCTGGAATGGGAACGCCAGCGGGCGACCACCGCTTGGGCCGAGGCGACCATCGCAGCCGGTCGACCCACCGACGTCATTTCAGCGATGGAGCGGGCGGCGGCCAACGCTCCGCTGGACGAGCAGGTGTGTGGCCTGCTGATGCGTGCCCTCTATGTGTCCGGCCGCCAGGCCGATGCCCTCGCCTCCTATCGCCGGCTGAGGGGCGATCTGGTCAGAGAGCTCGGTGTCGAACCGGGTCCCGAGCTCCGGACCTTGGAGGAACAGATTCTCCTTCACGATGCGGCGATGGGCGGAGCCGAGCCCGATTGGCTGCCTGCTCCCAGCGCCTCGCTGGTTGGTCGCAGCGTTGAGATCGAAGAGCTTCTGGCGAGAGTCGAGCAGGTTCGGCTGCTCACCCTCACCGGCCCCGGCGGGGTGGGAAAGACACGACTGGCAGTCGAGTTGGGACGCCGGATCGTCCAACGCGGTGACCAATCGGTGTTCTTCGCCGACCTTTCGACGGTCTTCGACGAGTCGGCTGTTGACGCGGTCCTGGCAGCGAGCGCCGGGGTGCAACCACATCCGGATTCGGGGTTGCGGGCGAGCCTGATCGAATATCTACGACCCCGCAAGGCCGTTTTCATCGTCGACAACTGTGAGCATCTCTCCTCCGCTGTGGCGAGACTGGCAGCCTCCCTTGTGCGGAGCTGCCCCGAGATCACCGTGATCGCCACCAGCCGGGCGCCCCTACACGTCGACGGCGAGCACGAGTGGCGCACCCCGCCCTTACAGCTCCCCGACCGACCGGACGTGTCAGTCGATCTGCTCCGCCGATGGCCGGCAGTGGAACTGCTGTGCCAGCGCGCCCCCAGCTCGTTCCAGATCACCGATGCCAATCGAAGAGACGTCGCAGAACTGTGCCGACATCTCGACGGGCTCCCGCTTGCCCTGGAACTCGCTGCCGCTCGGCTGGGTTCGATGACCCCGACCGAGATCATCGCCACCTTGGGGTCCAGCTTGCAGAAGTCGCAAAGGGATCTATCCGAGGGCGTTCGACATGGGACCCTCGACGCCACGATCGACTGGTCACACCAACTGCTCGCGGAGGAGCCTCGCCGGTTATTCGATCCACTTGGTGTGATGTCGGGACGCTTCTTGTTCGACGATGTCCTGGAGGTCTGTGTGACCGAGCCTGTCCCGCCGGAGACCGTACGGGATTGGCTGTCGACCCTGGTCGACCAGTCACTGGTGACGGCCGAGACATCGGGAACACGCACCCGCTACCGGCTCCTCGAGACCATCCGACGTTTTGCCGTTGACCGTCTCGGCGACGACGAGCCGGAAGTGCGGAGGCGGCATGCCCGGCACTTCGGCAGAGTCGCCGAGGTAGAAGCCGCTCGCTTGCTCACCCCCGAAGAGCGCGACGCCTCTGCCGAGCTCTCCCTCGCCTACGACAACCTCCGCAGCGCGGTGGGGTGGGCGATGAGGACCGGAGATGTCGACACCGCCGCCCGAGTCGTGGGGTCCATCGCCGACTGGGGGTATTGGCGTTCGCGCTACGAGTTGAGCCGATGGGCACAGTGGGTCTGGGAGACGACCACCCCCGAGGATCCTCGATGGCGGGCGGTATGCGGCAGCGCCGCCCGCGGCGCCTGGCTTGGAGGCCGATTCGACGATGCCGTTCGGTTCGGCAATGCCGGCGCCGACACTGGAGGATCGGTCATCGCCAGGTCCGGTCACCCTGACGATGTCGTGGCAGACGTCGCCCTCTATCGGGGTGACGCAGAGGCCGCGTTCGAGCACTACTCACGGGTCGCCTCCGAAGCGAGCGAACGCGGAGACATCACCAGAGAGGTGTGGGCCACCTATTACGTGGCGGTCGTCAGCGCCGTGCTTCGAAAGCTCCCAGAGGCGAAGTCGGCGGCCGGCAAGGCGCTTGCCGGAGCCCAGAAGATGGGCAACCCGACTGCCGTGGCCTTCTCCCTCTACGCCAATGGTCTCGCCGTCAAGCATGACTCGCCGGCGGAGGCGACTGCGATGTTCGAAGAGGCGATCCGCATGGCGGACTCGGTGGGCAACGACTGGTTCGCCGGAATCGCCCGGATGGAACTCGCCTCGACCAAGGCCACGCATGGGGATCTGCCGTCAGGGCTGCAGGAGTTCATCGGCGTCATCGACCACTGGCAGAGGGTCGGAGACGACACGCAACTCCGACTCACCTGGCGTTATCTGGTGATCGCGCTCGCCGAAATCGGGCTCGCTGCCGACGCGGCAATTCTCGCCGGCGCTCTCCTCACCGAACCCCGCTCCGTCCTCACCCAACCCCATCCGCAACTGATGGATGAACTTCTCGGCGTGCTCGGTGAAGCCGAATATGGGCGACTGACCGTTCGGGGCTCGGTCATGTCGGTCCCCGAGATCGTCGACGCCAGTCTCCAGGCGATCGACCGGGTTCTTGCCTGTTGACCCGTCAAGGCCGGGTTGGTGACAGTGCAGCTCGCGCGTCGTCCGATTGACGAATCCTTGACCTCGCCTTGACCCCGAGGCGTCACGATTCGTCGAATCACCGCCAACCAAGGAGCAAGGACCATGACCTGGAACCTCAAAAGGCAATATTTCGAGTCGCGAACAACTGAGAGGAGAACCTGATGGCGAGGCTCATCGTGCTGTTCGGCTTGAAGCCGGGAGTCGATCGGGTCGAGTACGAGAAATGGGCGAGGGAGGTCGATGCTCCAACGGTGAAGGATTTGGAGTCGGTGGGCGGATTCAGTCTGGTGCGCGTCACCGGAATGCTCGGCTCTCAGGACCCCGCCCCGTATGACTACTGCGAAGTCATCGACGTGAGCGATCTTGAGAAGCTCGGGTCGGAGATGCAGAGCGAGGCGATGCAGGAGGTGCTCGCCACCTTCCAAGACCGCTACGCCGACCAGTCGACCTTCCCCGTCACCGAGCTGGTGGTGTGAGCGGCGATCCGGGCCGGCACCGGAATTGCGTTGCGGTCGTGACCGACCGTGCTCGTGCCTGTTGACCCGTCAAACCAACGCTGGATCGACACAATGCGGCGGCTGGCGTTCAGAACCGGGATGAAAGAGCTCACGGTGCGTTCGCTCCTCCGCAGCGCGGCGATGGGCATCGACGGCGATGCCGCGACGGCTGTCCTTCTCGCCTCGGAGATTGACAATCCCGCACTCGATTTTCTCCTGAGCCGATCGCTCCCTTGACAGGTCACCCGATGTGTCCGCCGACTCAGCTACCCGTCGATTGATGTCTTTTTGAACTGGTCTTGACCTTGCGATGCCACTGTTCGGGGACAGAGGCACCGACCAAGGAGCAAGGAACAATGACCTGGAACCTCAAAGGGCAGTATTTCGAGTCGTGCAACTGTGAGGCGGCCTGCCCCTGCGTCTTCCTCAGCCCCCCCACCGAGGACGACTGCACCGTCCTGGTCGGTTGGCACATCGACGAGGGCGAGTTCGAAGGCACCAACCTCGACGGATTGAACGTGGCGCTTGCCGTCCACTCGCCTGGGCACATGGCCAAGGTTCAGTGGGAGGCGGCGCTCTACTTCGACGACCGCGCGTCTCAGGGACAGAGTGAGGCCCTGGCAGCGATCTTCTCGGGGCAGGCCGGTGGCCATCCCGCCCGTCTGGCCGGACATATCGGCGAGGTGCTCGGTGCCGGGCCGGCATCGATCGAGTTCGAGAAAGACGGCAACCGGACTTCGATGAAGATTGCCGGCATCGCCGAGGTTGCGATCGCTGCTGCAGTCGGGCAGGGCGACGGTGAGATCACGGTGGCAGGCCACCCTCTGGCCATCTCCCCCGGGTTCGACGCGGTGGTGTCCCGTTCCGAGCGTCTCACCTACGACGATTATGGGATGCACTGGGAACTCGCCGAGAAGAACGGCTTCTACTCGCCTTTCGAGTACATGGCGTGACCGCCTCGGCATCGGCCTCTCTCACCCGTGCTCGCGGTGCGGTCGTGTTCGCCATGGCGGCGTTCGCCGCCGCGTCGTGGGCGTACCTGTGGCTTGTGGCGAGCCAGATGGGCGACATGTCGTCGGTGCTGTCGATGCCGATGACGTCGGCATGGACCCCCGTCCAGACCGGGCTGATGGTCATGATGTGGGCGGTGATGATGGCGGCCATGATGCTGCCGTCCGCCATCCCGATGGTGCTGGCTTACGACCGAATGGACGGCCGATCTTCCGGCGGACGGGTCGGTTCGACTGCCCTGTTCATCGTCGGCTACGTCGTGGTGTGGAGCACTTTCGCAATTGGGGCTGCGGGCCTCCAGTGGATCCTCCATGACCTGGCAGTGGTCAACGGTATGGGAGTGGTGGCATCGGGCGGAGCGGCAGGGTTGTTGCTGATCGGAGCCGGAATCTTCCAGTTCACTCCCGTGAAACGGCGGAGCCTGGGAGCGTGTCGGACGCCGATGGGATTTCTCGTCACATCGTGGAGAGAAGGCAAGGCGGGGGCCCTCAGGATGGGTCTCCATCATGGGTCGCTGTGCCTTCGCTGTTGCTGGGCGTTGATGATCCTGCTGTTCGTGCTCGGCGTCATGAACCTGGCTTGGGTGGCTGTGCTGGCGGTCTTCGTCCTCAGTGAGAAGGTAATTCCCCGGGGCGAGGTGATCTCGGCGATCGGCGGGGTCATCCTCGTCGTCTGGGGTCTTGGTGCACTTCTCGGAGGATGAATGACCTGGGAAGTCCGCGGTTCGTACTACGAGGCGTGCAACTGCGAGGCGGTGTGCCCCTGCCGTCGCCAAGGTGACCGACAGGGGGGACGGTCGACCTATGAGACTTGTGACTTCGTGC
This sequence comes from Acidimicrobiia bacterium, assembly GCA_040905965.1. Lineage (GTDB taxonomy): Bacteria > Actinomycetota > Acidimicrobiia > Spongiisociales > ZC4RG35 > DATHWB01. The sequence goes on along the minus strand of JBBDQP010000016.1, from coordinate 40,089 downwards.
TTTCGTGGATGATCGAAGAGGGTGATGTCGAAGGACGCGATCTCTCGGGGCTGTCCACCGTGATGGTCGGCTCCTACTCCGATGACGAACCTGGAAGCCCGTGGCGGGTGGTCGTCTTCGTCGACCAGACCGCTGATGAACAACGCCAGCAGGATCTCAGCGATGTGTTCCTGGGCAGGCTCGGTGGTGATACCCATCGTCTGTACGGCCGATGGATCGAGGAAGGCTCGATGGTGCGACCAGCCGAGATACGGCTGATCCACACCCCTGGGCGATGGCGCATCGGTGTTTCCACCTTCGTCGAGGTTCGTTCCACCCTCGAGGCGACCACCGAAGATGCGGTGAGCTGTGGGATCAGCGACCACCTTCCTGGTACAGAGTTGATTTCCGACGTCCAGGTTGTGGCCGCCCCGCCATTCGAATGGGAACTTCGAGAGAGATGCGCGTTCCAGTCGCTGTTCTCATACCGGGGATAGGGGTGACCGGGGGTGTCCTTCCTCGGTGGCGACCGGGGTGCGGCCCCCGCGGGGTCGACGCCGGGACCACGCCGGGGCCTAGGGTCGTGGCACGATGAGTGATCCCGTCGATGTCGTGATCGTGGGCGCCGGTCAGGCCGGGCTCGCGACCAGTCATGAACTCGCCAGGAACGGCGTGTCTCATGTCGTCCTCGAGAAAGGCCGGGTTGGCCAGACCTGGCGAGGCCGTTGGGAGAGCTTCTGTCTCGTCACGCCGAACTGGAGCATGCAACTTCCCGGTCAGCCGTACGACGGAGAGGATCCAGACGGGTTCGATCTGCGCGACGAGATCGTCGGCTTCCTCGAGCGCTACGCGCTCGGCAACGACATCCCGCTTCGAGAAGGTGTCGAGGTCACTGCGCTCGACCAGATCAACGGCCAGGGTTTCCGCATGCAAACCTCGGCAGGCGACATCGAGGCGAAGACGGTGGTACTCAGCACCGGCGCCTATCAGAAACCGCACCGCCCCGATGCGGCAGGCTCGCTTCCGACCGGCCTCCTCCAGATCGATGTCGAAGGCTACGCCGAGCCCGCGGGCCTTCCAGACGGTCCTGTCCTCGTGGTTGGGAGCGGACAATCGGGCTGTCAGATCAGCGAAGAGCTACACGAGTCCGGTCGCGAGGTCTTCCTCGCCTGTGGACGGACTCCCTGGGCCCCGCGTCGGATGGGCGGCCACGATCTCGTCTGGTGGCTCGAGGAGTCCGGCTTTCTTTCTGCACCCGTCCAATCGGTGCCCCCGTCTGCTCGCTTGTTTGCCAACATTGTCGCCAGCGGTCACGACGGCGGCCACGATCTGAATCTGCGGACACTCCACGACAAGGGTGTGAACCTGCTTGGCCATTTCGCCGGGGCGGAGGGGAGCCGAGCTCAATTCCATGCCGACCTCGAACAGTCGGTCGAGTGGGGCGATCAGCGCCATGCGCAGCTGAAGGATGTCTTCACCAGGTTTGCGGCCGAACAGGGGATACCGGCGCCGGAGATGCCTGACCCGCCACCGCTGGTAGTGGACACTCCCGAGCAGATCGACCTCGCCGGTTTTGGTGCGGTGATCTTCGCCGTCGGCTTTCGCCCCGACTATCGATCCTGGGTGAACATCCCGGATGCCTTCGACGAATTCGGGTTTCCGGTCCAAAGTGAAGGGGCGAGCTCCGTGGCGCCGGGGCTCTACTTCGTCGGCGCCCATTTCCTTCGCAACCGGAAGTCGTCGCTCTTCATCGGGGTCGGCGACGACGCCTCCATCGTGGCCGACGCGATCGCAGCAGACTCCTGAGCGGTCGGGACTGGCGACCGCAGCGTTCGTCGGATCGCGACGACATAGGCCCTCAACACCCTGCAGGAGTGGAAGTCGACTTTGCGGTCTTGCGTGAACGCCTGTGGTCTACTGGGTCAACCGTTAGCTTGTGGGTTTCAGAGCAAGCCAGAATACGGGCAGTGATGCTAGATTTCTGGCATGGATCAGAATCGGCTGCGAGGTTTGCGGCACGAGGCGGGCTTGACGCAGGGCGAACTGGCGGCACGTGCAGGCGTGAGCCGTCAGTTGGTGGGGGCGGTCGAGGCGGGACGGCACCTGCCGCGGGTCGATGCGGGGCTGGCGTTGGCGGCCGCCCTCGGCGTGGACGTACGCCAACTTTTCGGCGCTGAACAGCCAGCCTCCGATGTTGTGTCCGGACTCATGCCCCAAGAGGGTTCCGCTGTCCGGTTGGGGTGGGTGGGGGAACGACTCGTGACAACACCTGCTCGGATCGGGGGCGACGGCTGGGACTCTGCCGACGCGGTGGTGGAAAGCGGTCGGGCGGTCCCGTTCGGAGACACCAACCCGGGCGCGGTGGTGGCGGGCTGTGAACCCGGACTGGAGACGGTTGAGCATCTGTTGCGGCAGGGCGGTTCGGGGGCGGTGGCAGTGGCGACGTCGAGTGGCGCCGCGCTCGATGCGCTCGGCGCCGGGAGGGTGCATGCCGCGGTGGTCCACGGCCCGGTTGGGTCACTGCCCAGTTCTCCGCAGACGGTGGTTCGGTTCCGGCTGACCGGATGGCGGGTGGGGCTGGCGCTTCCTCCTGAGATTGAGTCGTCTTGGTGGCAGAAGCTGTTGGACGGCGAGCTTCCGGTCGTGCAGAGGGAACCGGGTGCGGCGGTCCAACGGACCCTCGAGGAAGCGGTGGGTGGGACCACGCCGAAAGGGCCCAGGGTTGGCGGGCACGTGATCGCCGCCCGCCACGGGATGGCGGCGGGCGTCCCGGCGCTGACCGTCGAGCCGGCGGCTCTGGCGGTGGGTGCGGGGTTTCACCCGTTGGACCGCCACGGGGCCGAATTGTGGGTGGCCGACGAGTGGCTGAATGACCGAGGTGTCGAACAGGCCATCGACCTCATCTCCAGTTCACGGTTCCGGCGTCGGCTGCAGGCCGTGGGTGGCTATGACCTCGACGGGATCGGAAGCCGGGTCGCATGAGACGGCGGCTCGGCCCTTGGCTCGTCGCCCTTCTGTTCGTCAGTGGGTGTGGCGACGTGCATCCCGCCTCGGAAGGGCTGACCGGAGACGAGGCCCTGCTCGTGGCAGCCGCCGCGGATCTGAGGCCGGCCTTCGGGGAAATCGGAGTGATGTTCACCGCCGCGACGGGTCACGAGGTGATCTTCGACTTCGGGTCGTCCGGACAGCTCGCGCAGCGGATCATCGAGGGTGCCCCCGTGGATGTGTACGCCTCTGCCAGCTCTTCGTTCGTCGATCAGGTTCTGGCGTCCGGGGTGGGCGACCGCGACACCAAGGCCACCTACGCCCTCGGTCGGATCACCATCTGGTCGACAGGTGGAGCCTGGGGCGGGTGGACCGACCTCGCCGACCTGGTCGCCGATCCAGACGTCGTTTTCCTGGCGATCGCCAACCCCGAACATGCCCCGTACGGGTTGGCAGCCAAAGAGGCGCTGACGTCCGCCGGATTGTGGGACCCGGTCGGATCCAGACTCGTCTTCGGCGAGAACATCTCCGACACCCAGCGTTTGGCAGACACCGGCGATGCCGACGCAGCCATCGTCGCACTGTCCCTGGCCATCGCCGCCGGCGATCGGGGCGAGTGGGTGTTGGTCGATGAATCCCTCCATCGGCCGTTGGATCAGGCTCTCGTCGTCGTCACCGATGATCCCGACCGGGTCGAAGCGGCGACCGCCTTCGCCTCGTTCGTCAACGAGCCCGCAGGCCGCGACGTGATGGCCCGCTTTGGGTTCGTTCTGCCAGGAGAGGGTGCGAGCTGATGTGGGATCCGCTGAGGCTGTCGCTGCAGGTCACCGCATGCGCCACGTTGATCGTGGCGGTGACGGGGATCGGCCTCGGCTATCTCCTCGCGAGACGAGAGTTCCCCGGACGGGGCCTGGTTGACGCAATCGCCAGCGCTCCCATCGTGATGCCACCGACGGTCCTCGGCTATTACCTGTTGGTGATGGTGGGGCGCAACAGTCCGATCGGCCGTGTCTGGGAAGCGGTATTCGGATCGCCCCTCGTCTTCTCCTGGCAGGGAGCGGTGCTGGCGGCAGCAGTGGCGTCGTTCCCGTTCTGTCTGCGCTCGGCCCGCGCCGCCATCGAGTCGGTCGACCGACGGTACGAGGCGGCCGGCCGGGTGATGGGTCTGTCGGGATGGCGGGTGGCGACACAGATCACTCTTCCTCTGGCCAGGCGTGGCCTGTTGGCGGGTGTGGCGTTGGCGTTCGCCCGGGCGCTCGGTGACTTCGGAACGACGGTGATGGTGGCGGGCAACATCCCGGGCCGGACCCAGACGATGCCCATCGCCGTCTACGACGCCGTCCAGGCGTTCGAATATGACCGTGCCGGTACGCTCGCCCTTGTCCTGCTCGCCGTGGCGGTGACGGTTCTCGTGATCGTCCGCCGCCTGGAGAGGACCGTGGTCTGATGCTCTCGGTTGATGTGACTCACCGGGTAGGTGACTTCCATCTCAACGCGCAATTCGAAGCCGGCCAGGGAATCGCGGTCGTGGTCGGACCGTCGGGAGCGGGAAAGAGCCTCACCCTCCGGCTGGTCGCCGGGATCGAGGAACCAGACCACGGCCGGATCGTCCTCGGAGGAGAAACTCTCGTCGACACCGCCCGCGACGTCTGGATCCGGCCCCAGGACCGACGGGTGGGGATGGTGTTCCAGGATTCGTTGCTGCTGCCGCACCGGACAGTGCTCGACAACGTTGCCCTCGCCGTCCGGGGCAAAGCAAGGGAACGCCGCCGCGCCGAGGCGATGGAATGGCTCGAGGAGGTGGAAGGCGATGAGTGGGCGGACCGTCACCCTCATCAGCTATCCGGTGGTCAGGCCCAACGGGTTGCACTTGCAAGAGCACTGGCAGGAGACCCGCGCATCCTCCTGCTCGACGAACCGTTCAACGCCCTCGACCCGCTGGTCCGTCACCGTCTCCGTCTCCTTGTGATGGACATCGTTCGTCGCTGGCGGGTGCCTGCCCTCTTCGTCACCCACGACGCCACCGAGGCCTTCCTCCTCGCCGACGAGATTCACGTCATCGAAGCGGGTGCTGTCACCCAGAGCGGTACTCCCGACGGGATCAGGCTTCGACCCCGATCCGCGTATGTGGCGGAACTGGCCGGTTCCAACCTGATTCACGGGGTCGCCCGAGGCGGCGGGGTCGACACCGGAGGTCACGTTCTCCGGATCGCCGACCGTCAAGTCACCGGTCCGGTTCTGGCCACGATCAAGGCGTCCGCCATCGGAATCCACACCACCGAACCGCATGGAAGCTCACGCAACGTCTGGAAGACCAAGATCAGTCTCATCGAGCATCTTGGGGAGAGGGTTCGCCTCGGTCTCGGCCATCCCCTTCCCCTGACCGCCGAGATCACCGAGGAGGCGGCAGCCGCTCTCGACCTGGACCAGGGAACGTCCGTGTGGATATCGATCAAAGCCACCGAGATCGGCATCCAAGCCGAAGGTCCGGATGCGCCCTCTCGCAGCTGAGAGGTCAGGGAGCCCGTGGGCGGGGTTCTGGGCTTCGGATGGGCGTGGTAGCCGCGAGTTCGTAGCCCGGGTGGCGCATTCCTGACTCGTGGGATCGTCGAGAGTGAGCGATGACGCATCGCTCACTGTGGGTGTAGGTTTCGTCGCGTGACTCGACATGAGCGGCTCGTTGAGAGAGACGATCACCTGCGCGCGCTGGACGACGCCGTCGTCGCGTCCTCCGACGCGGGAACAGTCGTGCTCTTGTCGGGTGAGGCCGGTGTCGGCAAGACGTCGGTCCTTCGAATGTTCCTTGCCGGTCTCGATCACCGCTACCGGGTGATGGTGGCGGCGTGCGAGCCCGTCGGAATTCCGGTCGCATTCGCCCCACTGTTCGATCTCCTCGAACAGATGCCTGACGAACTCCGCGACGATATCCGGTCCGGTTCCGCTCGTCCTGCTGTCTATGCCGGGATGCTCGACCTCCTCAAGAACGAGCGCTCGATCCTCGTCCTCGAAGATACGCACTGGGCCGACGAGGCCACGCTGGGTCTCGTTCGCTACCTCGGTCGGCGGATTGGACCCACGAATGCCACCCTGATCCTCACCTACCGATCCGAGGAAGTCGGCGCCACCCATCCCCTCCGACTGGTGATCGCCGACCTCGGTCGAGGGGCGGTGCGCATAGAAGTCCCGGCTCTCACGTTGGCGGGCGTCACCGAGATGATCGGTGGCGTCGATCTGGACGCCTCCACCGTGCACGCAGCCACGCATGGAAACCCCTTTTTCGTCGAAGAGATCATCCGACATCCCGAGCTGCGGCTACCGCCTACCGTTGGGAATGCTGTTCTCGCCAGCGCTGCCCAACTCCCGCCTGAAGCACTCGAGGTCATGTACATGGTCGCCCTCACCCCGGAGGGCCTCGATGTCGACCTGCTGGTCGAACTCACCCCGGAAGCCGGTGGCCATCTCGATGCAGCCCTGCAACGCCGTCTCCTGGTCATGGAACACGGGCGCGCCGCATGCCGCCACGACCTGATTCGAGAGAGTCTCATCCAGGCGATACCGCCGGTGTTGAAGCGGACACTCCACCAGCGAATGCTCGATGTTCTCGAGAGTCGAGGCGTTCCCCCGCCAACTGTCGAGACCCTCGCCCATCACAGCGTCGGCGCCGGTGATGCAGCCAAGGCCGTGTCCTACAGCCTGCGAGCTGCCCGAGCGGCATCGAGGGTCGACGCGCATCGCCAAGCTGCATTCCACTATTCGAACGCGCTCGGATTCAGAGCCGCGATGGATCGTGACACCCTCGACGAGGCGTTACTCCAAGCTGCCTTCGAGCGTTGTCTCATCAACGACTTCGATCGCGCCAGTGAGCTTGCACGCGACCGCGTGGACTTGTCGAAGTCGGAGGAAGATGAGGGACGCGCCCGAGCCTGGCTCTCGTACTTCCAGTCCAGGAAGAACGATCTCGCCGCATGTCGGCAGGAGGCTGACCGCGCCGTCCCCGTGCTTCATGGGCTGCCTCCGTCCGAGGAGCTGGCACTGGCGCTCGCCGTTGTCGGCTGGGTTGCACTGGTGGAGGGGACCCCGGAAGATGCGATCGCGTACTGCGACGAGGCGGTGACCGTTGCTACGGCGGCAGGCGCGACGCGAGTGCAGGTGCATGCTGCCACCACTGCCGGTCTGGCTCGCGCGTTTCTCCGCCACCCGGAGGGACCGCGACAGCTGGAGCAGGCGGCCGAAATGGGCGTCTCGCTGGGACTCGGCGAGTTTGCGGCCCGCGCCCTCAACGCTCTCGGGACCGTTGCACTGGGGCGGGGGCAGCTGAAAGAGGCGAGAGCTCGATTCGATCGGTTGGTCGAATACACCTTGGAGCATGAACTCGACGCCTGGTACATCGCCGCCATCGCCTCCAGGGCTTGGGTGAGTCTCGCCTCAGGATGCTGGGACGCGGCCGATCGCGATCTCGAGGTCGTGCTCGGCCAGGCAACCTGTATCCAGACCGAGGTGGAGACGCTCATCGCTGCTGCCACCCTGCGGGCGCGTCGTGGCGATCCCGGAGGCGAGGAGCTGATCGCGACTGCCCTGGCCAGGGTCACTGGAACAACCGATCATGACGCGCTCGTCACCGGTTGCGCGCTCGCCATGGAAGGCGCCTGGATCGGAAGTCACCCGATGCAAGATGCCGTCGAAAGGTATTCCGCCCTGCTCGGATCCCTCTCCAACGATCGCAGTGGCAGAGGGTTGCTCGCATTCTGGGCTCGGCGCATCGACGTCGACCCACCCGAAGGCGAGGTCGCCGGTCCTGCGGGGCTCGAGTGGGCAGGCCGGATCGACGATGCAGCAGAATCCTGGGAGGAGCGGGGTTTCCCGATCCATGCCGCCATCACTCGCGCCATTTGTCCCGGCGCCGATCTCAAATCCGTCTTCTCTCATCTGGATCGGGTTGGTGCGAACGGTGTCGCTCGCGGACTGCGTCGCGAGCTGCAGCGTCGGGGTGTCAAGCATGTTCCCCGCGGTGAGCGAGCCTCGACGAAGGAGAATCCGGCCGGGCTGACCCCCCGACAGGCGGAAGTGCTGTTTCTCATCACGCGGGGCCTGTCCAACGCGTCCATCGCCGAGGAATTGTTCATCTCGGAGAAGACGGCCAGCCATCATGTGTCGGCGGTGCTCACCAAGTTGAACGTCTCCAACCGGCTCCTCGCTGCCGCAGTGGCTCACAAGAACGGCTGGTTGAGCCAAACCCCAAACTAGGCACTCCGCCCGATGTGGTCCCTGGGGGCCATCGCCTACATTCAATCGATGCCACGGTATCTGGTGGAGCGGACGTTCCCGGATAGTCTCGTCGTTCCGCCTGGACCGATCGGGCGTAAGGCGTTGCAGTCGATCATCGGTTGTAACTCGGATCGCAACGTCACCTGGGTCCACTCCTATGTATCGCTGGACCAGATGAAGACGTTCTGCGTCTACGACGCTCCGAACCCCGAGGCGATTCGCCTCACGGCCCACGCCAACGGTCTCCCGGTGGATCGGATCACCGAGGTCTCGGTGCTCGACCCGTACGCCTATCACATCACCTGAGCCGCTTTCACCCGAAATAGGGATTTCACCCGATGTGAGCGCGTCCCTCGTCACATATGTTGACGTGACCGCCCCCCGGAGGGCGACCGCTGGTGAGAGGAGAGTCGAGTGCCGCTGTTCATGGATGTCCACACGCTTGAAGGAGGGGTATCGGTCGCCGATGTGGCCGACGCCCACATGAAAGACCTTGAGACGCAGGGAAAGCACGGCGTGAGTTATCTCCGCTACTGGGTCGACGAGCAGGCAGGGAAGATCTTCTGTCTTGTCGAAGCCGAACGTGCGGAGGACGCCAACACCGTCCACAGGGAAGCGCACGGTCTCGTCGCAGACGAGATCTTCCAAGTCAGTGAGCACAACTAGATAGAGGTTCGAATGGGTAAGAGCCCCGATGTTGCGCTCTGCCCGGAGGGAGTGCCTGTCTTCGGTTCCTGATGGGCGGGCCGACTTGGACCGTCTCGACGAGGGATAGGCAGGGCGAGGAGACTCGTCTCGCCTATCCGAGCGCCGTCACGGGCTTGCCATCACCGTTTGGGGGATCCGTTCGCTCGGCAAGAAGGTCGCACCGTTCGTGAGGGATCCGATCCACCCATCCGAGCGTTCGCCGACGCTATCGAGCGGCGTCCCACCGCACGCGGTGATCGCGATGAGGATCAGTGCGGCCACGAAGGTACGCATCGTCCGAAAGTTGAGTGTCTGGCGCATCGGGTCTCCTGTGTCACCTTGCGGAGCGCTCGGTGTGCAGTAGTCGTGCCCAGACGCCGGGTGTTCTAAACGGCTTTCTGCCGACTTGGTCGAAAAGCCGGAGAACTCGTGACAGGACTCGGTTTTGACACAGTCCAGAATTGGATCGATAGTGTAAGTGTGACCGCATCCGCCAACGCCGCCGAGATCCTCCGTCAGAATGGCGTACAGGTGACGGCTCAGCGGTTGGCCGTCCTGCGGGCGGTATCGACTAGTCCTCACGCCACCGCCGACGACATCGAAGAGCTGGCGCGGGCCGAGATCGGGGCCATTTCGCGGCAGGCGGTCTACGACGCACTGGGGACCCTCACCGATCGGGGGCTTATCCGCCGCATCCAGCCGGCACGGTCGGCTGCCCGGTACGAAGACCGGGTGGACGACAACCATCACCACATGGTGTGTCGCACCTGCGGTCTCACCGTTGACGTCGATTGCGCCGCCGAAGAGAGGCCATGCCTCCAGCCTGCGCACGATCACGGATTCACCATCGACGAAGCAGAGGTTGTCTTCTGGGGCCACTGTCCGAACTGTCGGACGTCCGAGGACACCAAAGCCTGACAGGCCCGCCACATGAGGAGCAGAGGAGCACGATGACGAACGAAGACACTGGAGCGGTCACCACCACCGATGAGGAGGATGCCCCATCGGCGAAATGCCCCGTGATGGGCCACGCCCACAGCGCGACCGGTTCATCGGCCAATCAGCATTGGTGGCCGAACATGCTGAACCTCAGGGTCCTCAACAAGAACTCGCCCAAGATCGATCCGATGGGAGACCAGTTCGACTACGCCTCAGAGTTCGAGAGCCTCGACCTGGCGGCAGTGAAGGCGGATCTGGAAGCGTTGATGACGGACTCCCAGGAGTGGTGGCCCGCCGACTACGGCCATTACGGACCGCTGTTCATTCGGATGGCGTGGCATAGCGCAGGCACCTATCGGATCTACGACGGACGCGGTGGAGGTTCGTCCGGCACACAGCGCTTCGCGCCGCTCAACAGCTGGCCGGACAACGTGAACCTGGACAAGGCTCGGCGTCTGCTCTGGCCGATCAAGGCGAAGTACGGACGCAAGATCTCCTGGGCGGATCTGATGATCCTCACCGGCAACGTCGCCCTCGAATCGATGGGTTTCAAGACCTTCGGGTTCGGGGGTGGGCGCGAAGACGTCTGGGAGCCAGAGGAAGACATCTACTGGGGGCCGGAGGACACCTGGCTCGAAGACGAGCGGTACAGCGGCGACCGCGAGCTGGCGGACCCGCTCGGCGCGGTGCAGATGGGCCTCATCTACGTCAATCCGGAAGGTCCCAACGGGAACCCTGATCCCGTCGCCGCCGCCCGGGACATTCGCGAGACGTTTGCTCGGATGGCGATGAACGACGAGGAGACCGTTGCGCTCATCGCCGGTGGACACACCTTCGGCAAGACCCATGGTGCGGCCGATCCCGAGGAGTACGTCGGTCGCGAACCTGAAGGTGCCAACCCTGAGGACCAGGGTTTCGGCTGGATGAGCACATTCGGCAGCGGCAAGGCCGGCGACACCATCTCCAGCGGGCTGGAAGGTGCCTGGACCCCCACTCCCATCGCATGGGACAACAGCTTCTTCGAGACGCTGTTCGGATTCGAATGGGAGCTCACCAAGAGCCCGGCTGGGGCCCAGCAATGGCGCCCGACCGATCGGGCAGCCGACGACACCGTGCCCGACGCCCACGATCCGTCGCGGCGCCATGCCCCGATGATGGCCACGACCGATCTCGCGTTGCGGATGGACCCGATCTACGAGCCGATCTCTCGTCGCTTCTTCGAGAACCCGGATGAGTTGGCCGATGCGTTCGCCAGGGCCTGGTACAAGCTGACCCATCGCGACATGGGGCCCGCTGTGCGGTACCTCGGTCCCGAAGTTCCCGACGAGGAGATGATCTGGCAGGACCCTGTTCCCGCCGTCGACCACTCGTTGATCGACGCCCAGGATATTGCCGGTCTGAAGGCGACGATCTTCGGGTCCGGTCTCACGACTGCCCAGTTGGTGAGAACCGCGTGGGCCTCCGCGTCGACGTTCCGCGACAGCGACAAGCGGGGCGGCGCCAACGGAGCACGCATTCGACTTGCCCCCCAGAAGGACTGGGACGTCAACCGGCCGACCGAGTTGGCATCGGTGTTGCAGACCCTCGAGGGCATCCAGACCGAGTTCAACGAATCTCAGACTGGCGACACGCAGGTCTCGCTTGCCGATCTGATCGTCCTCGGCGGATGTGCCGCAGTCGAACAGGCGGCCAAGCAGGCAGGCCACGACGTCGAGGTTCCGTTCGCCCCAGGACGGACCGACGCGACACAAGAACAAACCGACGTCGACTCGTTCGCGGTCCTCGAGCCGACTGCGGACGGGTTCCGCAACTATTCCCGACCGGGAGACAGGCGGCGTCCCGAAGAGCTGCTGCTGGACCGGGCAAGCCTGTTGTCGCTGACCGCTCCGGAGATGACAGTGCTCGTCGGGGGCTTGCGGG
>JBBDQP010000016.1:0-28214 GCA_040905965.1 Acidimicrobiia bacterium | reverse complement strand
AGCCTGTTGTCGCTGACCGCTCCGGAGATGACAGTGCTCGTCGGGGGCTTGCGGGTACTCGGTGCCAACGCGGATGGGGTCGGTCACGGCGTGTTCACCCACCGTCCCGGGACTCTGACCAACGACTTCTTCGTGAACCTGCTTGACATGGGGACGGAGTGGAGCGTGTCCTCCTCCGAGCACGTCTACGAGGGTCGCGACCGGGCGACCGGCGAGGTCAGGTGGACCGGGGCGGCCGTAGATCTGATTTTCGGATCGAACTCCCAGCTCCGGGCAATCGCCGAGGTGTACGGCTGTGAGGATGCCACAGGGAAGTTCGTGCGGGACTTCGTCGCGGCATGGAACAAAGTGATGACGCTCGATCGATTCGATCTGGCCTGACCGGAGTACGGGCCGCCGCGGTGAACGTGGCGGCCCGTGTCGATCGGCAGTGCTCTCTGTCGGACAGGCTCAGCGTTTTGCGGCGTGCATACGGCCCACGGCGCCTCCCGCGTCCGGGTCCTTGACGTACGTGGGGCGTAGCTCCACGGGCGTCGGGGTTGTCTTCTTCGACCGTACCCGGAGGTTGATTGCCTCGACGAAGACCGAGAAACCCATCGCGAAGTAGATGTAGCCCTTCGGGATGTGGAAGTCCCACCCCTCGGCGACGAGTGACATCCCGATCAGCAAGAGGAAGCTCAACGCCAGCATCTTCACCGTGGGATGGCGGTTGACGAATTCGCTGAGTGTTTTGGCGGAGAGCAGCATCACGCCGATCGCGATGACGACCGCAGCCACCATCACGCCGATGTCGTCGGCCATTCCCACCGCCGTGATCACCGAATCCAGGCTGAAAACGGCATCGAGGATGAGGATCTGCGCGATCACTGCGGCGAAGCTCGCCTTGGCCACCTGGCTGCCGTGGCTCACTTCCACTCCTTCGAGCTTTTCGTGGATCTCGAAAGTGGCCTTGCCCAGCAGGAAGAGGCCACCGAAGATCAAAATGAGATCCCGCCCGGAGAACTCCGAGCCGAACATCTCAAAGAGCGGTTCTGTGAGTCCGATCACCCAGGAGATGGCGAACAGCAACAGGATGCGCATCACCATCGCCAAGGTCAGCCCCACTGTGCGGGCGCGACTCTGCTGGTCCTCCGGCAGTTTCCCGGCGAGGATCGAGATGAAGACGATGTTGTCGATCCCCAGCACGATCTCGAGAGAGGTGAGGGTGAGGAGAGCGATCCAGATGTCGGGGTTTGTGATCCAGTCGATGGCGAGAGGCTAGAAGACCTGGCGTGTGTATGTATCGGACTCGCCGCTCTGATGCGCGAAAACACCGTAGAGGTGGGTGCTGAACCCAGGGCTTGGATCAGGTCGGTCGCTTGTCCTGCGCTTCTGCCAACCACACCTCGCCTTGTCGGGGCATCACCACGGCTCCTCGGCGATCATCCGCACGGTCGCCTCGTCGGCCCACCACGTCTCATCCTGGGGTTGCGCCGTGTAGCTGGCCACGATCTGGTCGCTAGTTCGTCGTCGCCGATGAGTGTCGACGAGGGCGGCCAGCGCAACTCGTACCGCCTCCGAGCGTGACTCGAAGGTCCCGTCCTTCACCAATTGGTCTACTTGGCGGACGAGATCCTCGTCGAGCTGGGTGACAATCTGACTCATTGCACCCTGGATAGCAGGATGTATTACGTCCGAGCATCGAACGTGCCCGGTCGGGGCTGAAGGTGGGCGACTGTGCACCCGTCATCCCACGGGAACCGCCCGCGCTCGTCGTCGTAGGTCAATTGCAGCACCGAAACTGAAACTTCGGCCGGCCTTTGATAAAAGTCATTGGCGATGAACACGATGTCGCCCGGGTTGGGGACCTCCTCGGGGATGAGCTGGTGGTGGCCAAACCTGATCGGGACATTGGGCACGAGCTGGTCACCGCCCCTGATGCGGTCGCAGAGTTCGCTGAGGATCGACATGGCGTTGTCGATCGACACTCCGAAGATCAACAGCTCTGGGTGACCCATCCCGAACAGGCCAACGGTGTAGGCGAACGGTGGTTCGTCGCTTGTCGCGCAGTCGCAACCCGTTCGGTCGCATCCCTCACCTCCGACGTATTGAATCATCCATCCGTTGGCGCGGATGGCCTGAGTGAGGCGGGCGTTCTTCTGGTCGATGGCGGCTCGGATCGATGCTTCCACGAGGCTCTCCCTCATTCGGTGGGAAGTGGGAGGGAACGTACGAGGAGCGAGTGACAGAACTGACGCTTCTGGTGCAGGACGTCGTTCTGGTGCGAGAAAACCACCGTATAGGTGGTGCTGAACCCAGGGTTTGGCTCAGGGGTGGTGGGTTTCCTTCATCGTGGTGGCGACGTCCAGGGCAGACGCGGCGGTGATCAGCGCCACGACGACGATCGCCGTATCGACCGTGAACACGTCGGCCACGACGCCCGCCAGCACCGCACCGATGGCGAAGCCGAGATCGCGCCACAGCCGGTAGACGCCCACTGCCGTCCCTCGCCACTTCGGGTGGGCGATGTCGCCCACGGTCGCGATGAGAGTCGGATAGGCCATGGCCGTCCCTGCCCCGAACAGGGCGCTGCCTGTCGCCCACACACCGAACGAGCTGCCGAACGCGATCACTACGAGGCCGACAGCTTCGGTGAGTTGGCCCCCGGCGATCAGCCACTTACGACCCACCCGGTCCGACAACGCACCGGTGAACAACTGTCCGAAGCCCCACACCGCCGGGGCAATCGCCACCAGCGCTCCGATCGTGCCGAGGTCGAGACCTTCCAGGGCGAAATAGATCGGGAACAGACCCCACGCCATGCCTTCGTTCAGATTGTTGACGAGACCGGCCCGCGACGCTGCCGCCAACGAACGATGTCGCCATGTCGCCAGCGCGAAGACCTCCCTGTTGGTGAGGGAGGCGGACTGGTCCCCGTCATGACCGGCGACCTCATGGGCGACGTGGCCCGCCGTCTCTCGGACGAAGACTGCCGACAGCCCCAACCCGAGGCCGGCGAATGCCAGACCCAGGAAGAACGGAGCCGGGCGAAGCCCCGCTGTCTCGGCGATCGCCCCAGTGGCCCACGCGGCGAGAGCCACCGCTCCATAGCCGGCAGCCTCGTTGAATCCCATCGCCGTCCCCCGCCGTTGCGGTCCGACGAGGTCGATCTTCATGATCACGGTGACCGACCACGCCAGTCCCTGGTTGACGCCGAGCAGCACGTTGGCGGCAACGATCCAACTCCACGTCGGGGCAAACATCAGCATCAGAGGCACGGGGATCCCGACCAGCCAGCCTGCGATCAGGACCGGCTTGCGGCCGTACCGGTCGGCCAGCGCCCCGGCGAAGAGGTTGACGAACGCCTTGGTGAGACCGAAGGCGGCGATGAACGTGAGAGCGGCGGTGTACCCCGACAACCCGAACTCGGCCTCTGCCAGCAGCGGAAGCACCGTCCGTTCCTGACCCAAGAGCCCGCCGACGAGGGCGTTGACTCCAACGAGCAGCGCGAACTGCGGGAGGTTCTCTCTCAGACCCAGTTTGATCGACCGATGGTCACTCGCTGCCAGAAGGCTTCTCCTCGCTCGACGTCAGGATGGCCGTTCCTCCGGGTGGTCGTCGCCATTACCGTGCCTGAATGGCCAACGACCTCGAGAGTCGCGCGCTCGAACTTGTCTTCGGGGAGGGTGCCGACCGGGTGTGCCTGGACATTCCCGAAGAGGCGTGTGACGAGCACCCGCGCAACCTCGGTCTCCATCTGGGTTCACTCACAGCCACGAAGACCGGTGACGGAATCGTCGATCCCAAGTTGGTGCTGTCGTGGTTGGTCACCGCGCTCGGAGGATCGGCCGCCTCGGTTGGACTGCTCGTCCCGTTACGCGAGGCGTTCTCGCTGCTTCCCCAACTGTTCATCGGCCACCGGATACGCGCTCTTCCGCGCCGGAAACTCGTTTGGGCCGGAGCCTCGTTCGTCCAGGGGGTGGCTGTCGCCGGCATGGGGCTTGCCGCCATGCTCCTCGATGGGCAGTCGGCCGTGTGGACGATCGTCGGGCTCGTTCTGGT
Organism: Acidimicrobiia bacterium; assembly: GCA_040905965.1. Classification (GTDB taxonomy): domain Bacteria; phylum Actinomycetota; class Acidimicrobiia; order Spongiisociales; family ZC4RG35; genus DATHWB01. The sequence goes on along the minus strand of JBBDQP010000016.1, from coordinate 24,173 downwards.
CTTTGCGATAGGCAGGAGTGCGGCGTCGGTCAGTTACAAGGACGTACTCGGCAAGACGGTGTCGAAGTCGAAACGGGGAACGGTCACCGGTACCGCAGCCTCGATCGCGGCCGGCGTCGTCCTCGTCCTCGGTGGTGGACTGGCGACCGGGCTGATACCCCTGTCGATCACCGCGATCGGTATCGGACTGCTCATCGCCGGCGGCCTGTGGTTCCTCGCCGGTGGGCTCTTCCTTCGGTTGGTGGAGGCCGACGGGGCATCCGACGGCGGGGTCGACGGCGTGAAGGCGGCGCTGTCGAATCTGAACGTGCTGCGGGAAGACCCGCAACTCACCCGTTTTGTGACGACCCGCTCGCTCCTCACCGTCACGGCCATCGCTCCTCCCTACTTGCTGTCGCTGACGGATTCGGGCGACCGCAGTCTCGACTCCCTCGGTCCTTTCGTGATCGCGTCGAGCGTCGCCACAATCCTCGGCGGTCGTCTGTGGGGCCGGCTCTCCGACCGTTCCTCCCGACAGGTTCTGATCGGTTCGGCCGCCGCGGGGGCGGTCCTCTTCGTCGGCGCCGCGATCGGGGCCGCCAGCTTTCCTGGCGCCCTGGGTAAACCTTGGGTTGCGGCCGGTCTCCTGTTCCTCGTGGTGCTGGCATATCAGGGCGTCCGGCTGGGTCGGTCCACTCATCTCGTCGACATGGCACGTCAAGACCAGCGTGCGGTCTATACCGCGGTTTCGAACACGGTGGTCGGTGTCGTCCTCCTGCTCACGGGAGCCTTTGGTGTCGTTTCCGAGGTCATCGGACTCTCGGGGCTGTTTGCTGTCTTCGCCGTTGCCTGCGTTGGTGCGTTCGTCGTGGGGAGAGGGCTAGAGGAGGTCCAGTCGGCTCAGGAGTGAACGGAGTCCGTCCGACCCCGGGCGGCAGCGACGATGGCGTGGGCCATCCGACCGAAGATCAGACGGTGGAACGGAAGCATCGCGAACCAGTACGCGCGACCCAACAGACCGCGCGGCCGAAAGTGGGCGGACTGGGTCAGAGTCGTGCCGTCGACGCCTTCGGTGACCTGCCATTCGAGCCAGGCGTCACCCGGCAGCTTCATCTCTGCGACAAGTTGCAGATGCTTTCCGGGAATGAAGGCAGACACCCGCCAGAAGTCGATGGTGTCGCCCAGTCGAACATCTTCCGGGTGGCGGCGGCCGCGTCGCAGCCCAACGCCGCCGACCAGGGTGTCGATCAGACCGCGCACTCGCCATGCCCAGTCCTGGGTGTAGTAGCCGACTGTGCCACCGATTCGCGAGAACGCCCAGTAGACGTCCTCGGCGGAAACCGGCGCGGTCAACTCCTGCTGATCCGAGAGAAGCGTCCCGCCAGACCATTCCGGATCCCAGGAAAAGGCTTTGGCCGGCCCGGTCGACGCGTCGGACCAGCGACTGGGCACGTCGAGCAGGGCGTCACGGTCGAGGGCGCGTTCGATTGCACCCTCGAGGTCCATGGTGTCGATTTCGAACCGGGCTGCGCCGGGGTCTCGCACCGTCACGTCGTTGCGGAGCGAGTCCACCAGTGGCCGAGCGACGCCGACCGGAAGCGGTGTGACCAGGCCGATCCACAGCGACGAGAGGCGTGGCGTCAGGAGAGGGACCGGAGCGATGACCCGCCGGGGAAGGCCTGCCACCTTGGCGTACATCTGCATCATCTCGCGATAGGACACGACGTCCGGTCCGCCTATTTCGTAGATGTGGTCGCCGTCATCGTCATCGAGCACGGCCGTGAGATAGGCGAGCACATCTCGGATGGCGATGGGCTGGGTCGACGTCTCGACCCAGCGTGGCGTGATCATGACGGGGAGGACTTCGGTCAAATATCGCAGCATTTCGAAGGAGACGGATCCCGACCCGATCACGATCCCCGCCCGGAGTTCTGTCACCGGTGTCGATCCCGCTGCCAGTGTCTCGCCGACCTCCTGACGGCTGGCCAGATGGTCGGAGAGGTCGTCGGCATGGACGATGCCACCCAGGTAGACGATGCGCTGTAGAGCGTTTGCGTCGGCCGCCCGAGCGAAGTTCTCGGCGGCGGTCCGGTCGGCGTCCGCGAAGTCGGCCTGGTCGCCCATCGAGTGGATCAGGTAGTAGGCGACGTCGCAGCCTTCCAGGGCCGCCCGCACCTGTTCGGCATCCAGCACGTCACACTCGCGAACCTCGACCGCAGGACGCCACGGCCGGTCCGAGAGCTTGTCCGGGGTGCGGGCCAGGCACACGACGTCATGGCCCGCCTCGACCAGATTGGGGACGAGACGGCCGCCGACGTACCCGGTGGCGCCAGTGACTGCGATCTTCACATCGCGAGGCTACGGACAGACCCCCCCAAACCCAACCCCGGTACCAGGGTCCTGAACCCTGGGTACGCGTGATCATCGTCGATACGGCCACAAGACCCTGGGAGGGGATGGGTCGGCGCGAGACGATGGTCACATGATCGACACACACGACTACCCATTGCACCTCGACGGCACAGGTCCCAAGACGGGCATGTTCTCGTCCGAGGAGGCCCTGCCGAAGCTCGATGTCGCCTCTCCGCCGGAGTTCGGCGGCCCGGGAGCGACGTGGAGTCCGGAGCATCTATTCGTGGCAGCCATTTCGAGTTGCCTCATGACCACGTTCCGGACGATCGCCGAACTATCCAACCTCGAGGTCGTCGACTATTCCGACGATCCGGTCGGACACCTCGTTCGCGAGGAGAGTCTCTATCGGATCGAGTCGGTCACGCTTCGCCCGAAAGTGGTGATCGCGGACGCCGACAAAGTCGACAAGGCCTGGCGTTTGCTCGAGAAGGCCGAGCGAGCGTGTCTCATCAGTCGCTCGGTGAGTTCCGAGATTCGGCTGGAGGGCACCGTCGAGGTGTCCCGCCTTGACTGACCTGGACTCCACCGTTGCAGGGGACAAGGTCCCGGTGCGATCGCACCGGGACCCTTGCGTTTCCCGCCATCCTGGCTGAGATTCACTGCGCCGTGTACGCCCCGTCGACGAGGTAGTAGGCCCCGGTGCAGAACGATGCGGCATCGGAGCCGAGGAACGCGACCAGATCGGCCACTTCCTGCGCCGTGCCGAGGCGCTGGATGGGGTGCATCCCGGCGACTGCGTCGAGCGTGGCCTCATCGAGGTTCTTGTCGAGCAGTGGGGTGCGGATGAAGCCTGGTCCCACCGAGTTCACACGAATCCCCAGCGCCGAGTATTCGATCGCCGCCGTCTTGGTCAGTCCGACGACACCGTGCTTGGCCGCAACGTAGGCGGGGGCGTTTCCGAAGCCGACGCTCCCCAGGATCGATGCGACGTTGATGATCGACCCGCCGCCTGCTTCCAGCATGGCCGGAATCTCATAGCGCATGCCGTAGAACACGCCGTCGAGGTTCACGCCCATGACCGTCTTCCAGCCGTCGAGCGGATACTCGCCGACCGGGGCTTGGGGTCCTCCGATGCCGGCGTTGTTCACGGCGACATGGAGGGCGCCGTACAACTCGACGGTTTCTCGAACCATCTTCTCGACCTGCTCGGCCTGGGAGACATCGACGAGCATGAATGTGGCGACGCCACCTGCCGCGTCGATTTCCTTGGCGACTCGCTCGCCGCCCGCCTGGTCGAGATCTGCGACGACGACCTTTGCACCGTTGGCAGCCAGCGTCAGCGCCACGGCTTCGCCGATACCTGAGCCACCGCCGGTCACGATGGCAACCTTGTTCTCGTAGTCGTAAGTGGGCATGCAGACTCCTCCGCTGTTGGTGATGCAGTCCTTTCCGGACCGCACCCGAAGTGTCTCAGCTTGGGGACACCCCGCCCAGGGCCGAACGGCACGGCTGGCGGGTCCGTCGTCACAAATTCGGGTCCAAGGTCCTGTCCGTTTCTGTCCTCGGCACGTTTCGATTAGCTCGCGAATCGGGTAGGAATAGGGGGGAATCACGAGAAGGGACCCCATGAGACCCGTGGCACTCGACGAGAAGCTGTTCAACGAGTTGGCGAGCGCCAGGGGGGAAGGCCTGGTGTCGGTCCTCATGCCGACTCATGTGAAGGGCCCTGAGATCGCCCAGGACCGGATTCGGCTCAAGAACGCTCTGACCGAGGTCGACGGGATGCTCACGGCCGCCGACTGGCGGAGGACCGAGCGCGACGCCCGACTCGAGAAGGCCCGGGGCCTCCTCGACGACGAGGATTTCTGGGAGCACCAAGCGCGCGGGTTGGCGCTCTACCTCGACGCCGACGGCGACATCACACCGGTGGCCCTGGGAGAGGTGCCTCCGGCGCTTTCCACTGTCGCCGACTGTTTCCATGTCCGCCATCTCATCGCCCCTCTCGTCCGGACGTCGTTGCCTGCCCTGGTTCTCACCAAAGGATCGGTGGCGCTCTACGCCGTGGACAGCGGCGGCGCCCAACCCGTCGACGCCGACCTGCCGGCGTCGTTCGACGATGCCAACTGGTTCGTGGATCGTGAGCCGCAGGAACAACGACATGCGGACAGCGTTGGATCGGCCGGCGTTCGACACGGCCATGACCCCTCGGACCGAGTCGCCGAGGATCTCAACCGCTTCTTGCGGGCTGTTGCCCAGGCTCTCCCGGAGGGGACGCGAAGAAGACCGATCGTGGTGTTCGGCGACGATCCGATCGTCGACGGCTTCCGTCGCGTGTTCGACGGCGAAGTGATCGGTCTCGGTCTCGACGGTACCGGTCGCGCTGACTCCCTGGCAGAGATCGGGCGCCGGGTCGGAGCGGTGATCGACGAACGGGCATCCGCCAGCCTCGTCGCGAACCGTGAGGCGGCCCAGGACGCACTTGGTACGACAGACACTGTCACGCTCTTCCCCGACGTGCTGTACGCGGCGGTGTCGGGCCGGCTGTCGCACGTCTACCTGCGGAGTGACGCAGACCCGATCTGGGGCCGGTTCGATGCGCCAGCACTGGACGCGGCTGCAGTGGATGAGCGGGCGGTCGGGACCGTGGATCTCCTCGACCGTCTCGTCGTGACTGCCCGCGGAACTGGGGCGGCAGTGTTGCCGATGACCGGGGACGCCGACGGCTGCGACTTCGTGGGTGTTCGCCGATTCTGACCGTGTAAGTTCGGCCCGGCACGATCCGGCGATACGAGGATGGTTGTGAGAGGTTGGTTGTGAACAGGCTGCTTTGGGTTCTTCAGATTGTTTTTGGGCTGTACTTCATCGGGGTCGGCGTGGTCCACTTCGTCGTTCCCGACGGTCTCCCCGCCCAGATGGAGTGGATGTACGACCTGTCTGACACGCTCCACACGGTGTCGGGCGTTGCAGAGATTCTCGGTGGACTCGGGCTGATACTCCCGGCGGTGACGCGTATCCGTCCTGAACTCGTCGCCTATGCCGCGTTTGGGCTGGCGCTCGTGATGGTCGGGGCGATCGTCTGGCATCTCGGCCGGGGCGAGTCCATCCAGATCGTTCTCAATCTCGTGAACGCCGTCATTCTCGGGTTCATCGGTTACGGGCGGATGCGGCTCCACCCGATCGCAGCCCGTCACGGCTGAGCATCGTGGTCGAGCGAGCGTTCAAAGACCTCGGCGCTCGACGACGTGGCTGCCGGCCTCATCGACGAGATGGCACGCGACGAATCGCCCGGGGGTGAACTCGCGGAACTCGGGCACCTCAGTGCGACAGCGGTCCACGGCCTGCGGGCAGCGCGGGTGGAACACACAGCCGGCAGGGAGATTCCCGGGGGAGGGGACCTCGCCTTCGAGGACGATGGGAATGCGGGTTCGTTCGATCTTCGGGTCGGCCAACGGTACGGCGGAGATGAGGGCCTGGGTGTAAGGGTGGAGGGGCTCTTCGAATATGGCATTGGCATCGGCGGTCTCGACGATCCGTCCGAGGTACATCACGGCGATCCGGTCGGAGATGTGGCGGACCATCGCCAGATCGTGCGCGATGAACAGATAGGTCAACCCGAGGCGTGCCTGGAGGTCTGCCAGGAGATTGACCACCTGAGCCTGGATGGAGACATCGAGGGCAGAAATCGGCTCGTCCAGGATGATGAAGTCGGGGTCGATGGCCAACGCCCGGGCGATATTGATCCGTTGGCGCTGCCCGCCGGAGAACTCATGCGGGAAGCGCTTGGCCCAGGCCGGGTTGAGGCCGACCAACTCCATCAGGTCGGCGACTTTCTGCTTGATCTCGGCGTCCGTCCCCATCTCGTAGATTCGGAGGGGCTCTGCGATCGTCCGACCGGTGCTCATGCGGGGGTTGAGCGAGTCCGCCGAATCCTGGAACACGACTTGCATCCGCTTGCGGATCATTCGCAAGCTCTCGGCATCGAGGGTCGCCAGATCGATCCCGTCGAACCACACCTCCCCGGATGTCGGCTCTTCGAGCCGGAGAACCACGCGCCCGGTCGTCGACTTGCCGCATCCGCTCTCGCCGACGAGGCCGAGCGTCTCCCCGCGTGCGATCTGGAAGGAGACCCCGTTGACAGCCTTGATGGCCGACTCTTCCGACCCGAACAGCTTCATCGAGCGCACCGGGTAGTACTTGTTGAGCACATCCACGCGGATGAGGATGTCGTCAGGATCGACAGGACTCCGCGCGTCGTGGGTGGCGGTCGTCATGTGATCGGCACCCCTCGATCCAGGTCGAAGTGGCAGGCCACACGGTGTCGTTCTGCCACGTCTCGGAGCACCGGCCGTTCGTCGATGCAACGGTCGAAGGCATAGGCGCACCGCGGCTGGAACGGACAGAAGTTGGGTTCGACGAGAAGGTCGGGCGGGCTTCCTTCGATGCTCGCCAGCCTGGTGCTGCCGTCCGAATCGGCGGAAGGGATGGCCGCAAGAAGCCCGCGCGTGTATGGATGCTGCGGGTTCTCGTAGATCTCGTCGATGGGTCCCGATTCGACGACCGTGCCGCCGTACATGACCGCCACCCGATCGGCGATTCCGGCCACGACTGCCAGATCATGGGTGATCCAGACGATGGCCGTGCCCCGCTCGTCCTGGAGTCTCGTCTTGACGAGCTCAACGATCTGGGCTTGGACCGTCACGTCCAAGGCAGTGGTCGGCTCGTCGAAGATCACGACCGGAGGATCACCTGCCATGGCGATGGCGATCATCACCCGCTGGCGCATCCCTCCAGAGAACTCGTGTGGATATGAGCGGTACCGCCTGGCGGGGTCGGCGATGCCGACGGAGGCGAGGAGTTCGATCGCGACCTCCTTCGCCGCATCGTCGGCGAGTTCGCGGTGTTTGCGCACCGACTCTGCGATCTGCTCGCCGATTCGCATTGTCGGGTTCAAAGCGCTCAGCGGGTCCTGGAAGACGAATCCGATTTTGCCGCCCCGGACCCGTCGGATCTCTGTTTTGCCTGCCGCCAGCAGATCCTGTTCGGCGCCGTCGACGCGCAACATCGCCGTCCCCTCGTCGATCTGCGCAGGCGGGCTGGGGAGCAGTCCCACGAGGGCCATCATCGTGACCGACTTGCCCGACCCTGACTCGCCGACGACGCCGAGCGACTCGCCCGGGCGCAGCCTGAACGACACCCCGTTGACGGCGTACACCTTGCCGTCTGGCGAGTCGAAACTGACCTTGAGTCCGTCGACTTCGAGCAGGAATTCGCTGGTTCGGGGAGCGGGGGTGACAGGAGTGATCATCCGCGCGCCCTCCTGATGCGTGGATCGAGGATGTCGCGCAGCCAGTCCCCGAGGAGGTTCATGCTCAGTCCCGTCATGGCGATGGCCAGGCCGGGGAAGATCGAGAGCCACGGCAGGCCGGTGAACAGCGACCGCCGGCCGGAGTCCAGCATGTTCCCCCAGCTGGGGATGTTGGGCGGAACGCTCAGACCGAGGAAGCTGAGCCCGGCTTCGTAGAAGATCATCGCGGACATCTCGAAGGTGGCGAGGGTCAGAAGAGGCCCGACCAGGTTGGGAAAGATGTGGCGGGTGAGAATTCCTGGCAGCTTGGCACCAGTCGCCCGGGCGGCCGAGACGAACCCCGCCTCTCGCAGTCGGAGCACCTCGCCGCGCGTCGTGCGCGCGAAGAGAGGCGAGGCAGTGACGCCGAAGAGCATGACGACGTTGAACAGACTTCGGCCGAGTACCGACGCCACCACGATCACGACGATCAGATAGGGCACGGACAGCACGAGATCGACCAGCGACATCAGTGCCTTGTCAAGCTTTCCGCCGACGAATCCGGCGATGAGACCGACGAACATTCCGATCGTCACCGCGATCGCCGCACCGAAGAACCCGACGGTCACCGAGACGCGTGCGCCATAGATGATCCGGCTCAAGACGTCGCGGCCGAGTCGGTCGGTCCCCAGCGGATACTCCCAGGTGCCTCCCTCGGAGAACGCCGGCGGTGACTTGGAATTCGTGAGGCTCTGCGCGAGCGGGTCGTGTGGCGCGATTTGGGGGGCGAACACCGCCACTAGGAGCAGCGACAAGACAAGTATCAACCCGATGAGTCCGGCCGGGTCTCGCAGGATCAGTCGAAGAAACTTTCGAAAGCCGCGGGAGCGAGTCCCGAACTCGACGGTCTGCGGCCCGTCCGTCATCAGTTCTCCAACCTGATGCGCGGATCGAGCCACGCATAGAGCAGATCGGCGAGGAGGCTCAAGCCGATGGCGGCGGCTGCGATGAACAAGGTGATCGTCTGGACCAGCGGAAAGTCTCGAGCGCGGATCGCCTCGTCGAGCAGGCTGCCCAGCCCTGGGAGCGCGAATATCGACTCGATGTAGACCGCACCGCCCAGCAGGTAGGTGTACTGGACGCTGATCACGCTGACGAGGGCGATGGCGGTATTGCGGAAGATGTGTCTGCCGGCGACGTCGAAGGCAGAGAGTCCCTTGCTTCGTGCCGTCCGCACGTAGTCGGATCCCACGACCTCCAGCACTGTCGAGCGGGTGAGACGTACGAGTCGTCCCATGGCGCCGACCGAGAGAGCGAACGCCGGTAGGACATAGGAGATGGGTCCGTCGATGCCGAACGACGGGAACCACCCCAGATTGACGGCGAACACGATGATGAGGATGAGGGCGAGCCAGAACTCGGGGGTGACCTGGCCGCCGAGACCGAGGCCGCGCGCCATGAGGTCGCTGAACTTCCCGGCGTTCATCCCGCCGAGAATGCCCAGTGGGACCCCGATGAGGATGGCTGCGCCCATTGCGAGGGTCGCCAAAGTGAAGGTGAGAGGAACCCGCTGCACGACGAGTCCGAGTGTGTCCGTCTGAAAACGAAGTGACTCTCCGAAGTCACCGGTCAGGACGCTGCCGACGTAGTCGCCTAACTGGATGAGGAGAGGGCGGTCGAAGCCCATCATCTCCCGGAAGGCCTGCACTTGTTCGGAACTGGCCTCTCTCGGCATCATCAGCGACGCCGGATCACCGGAGAGGCGCACGAGGAAGAAGACGATCACCACGACACCGACGAACAGCAGCGCGGACTGCACGGTGCGGCGAAGGACGTAGGTCTTCATGAGTGAGTGTAGGAGATGGCTCCCCGGACCTTGGGTCCGGGGAGCCATCCGATCGGCGTCAGCCGGCCAGTGATACTTCCTTCAGGTAGTAGTTCTCTGCGGCCCGTGGCTTGTAGTTCTGTACTGCGCTGTTGATGCCTTCGAAAGCGAACGGCTCGTACAGGTAGATGAACGGTGGATCGTTGTAGGTGTACTGGTGGAGCTCCGTGTACACCGCCGCCCGTGCTCCTTCGTCGATCGTCGTCTTGATCTGATCCAGGAGACCGAGGATCGTGTCGTCGGTCCACGCCGAGTAGTCGGCATCGAAACCGCCCAGCGCGCCTTCGATCCGCTCGAGGGACTCGGAGCTGGTCGAGGACCACGAGTCGCCGAACAGCGGCGGGAGCTGCTTGGAGGCTTCCAGGTCCCAGTACTGGCCTGACTCCATGAACTGGATCTGGCCGCCTTCGAGGGTGATCCCGACGGCTTCGAAGTACCCGGCGACTGCCTGGCATACCTCTTCGAAGTTGGTGTATGCCCCTGTCGGGCAGGCAAAGCCGATCTCGAACCCGTCCGGATAGCCGGCGTCGGCGAGCAATTGCATCGCCAGTTCCGGGTCGTACGGATAGGGCTCGAGCGACTCGTCGAAGCCGAGGCTCGAGGTCGAGACGAGGCCGGTGGCGAGGGCCGCCTGTCCGTCGAACAGCGAGTCGACGATGGCCTGTCGATCGACCGCGTGGTTCATCGCTAGCCGGACCTCGGTGCTCTCCAGCGGAGTGCCGATGCCGGTCGTGAGGTTGTTGAAGGCGATGTAGTACACCCGATCGACCGGGTAGGTCACCACTGTGACGTCACCCGAGTTCTCGAGGGTCGCTGCCTCCTCCGAGTTGAAGCGCTGGGCAATGTGCACTTCGCCTGTCTGGATCGCGGCGAGTCGGGTCGAGGAGTCGGGAATGGGCCGGAATACGAGACTGTCGACCAAGGGCAGACCTTCGTCCCAGTAGTTCTCATGTGCTTCCAGGGTGATGCGGTCACCACGGTCCCAGCTCACGAACTTGAACGGGCCGGTGCCGATCGGGTGGGCTTCGATCCCTTCCAGCCCCTCTGCCTCCCACTGTGACGCAGGCAGAATCGCCCACTCCGACAGTTCCCGCCCGAAGAGGGCATCGGAGCTGCCGAGTGTCATCTCCACGGTCATGGCGTCCAGTGCGACGACCGACTCCACTTTCGAATAGAGGTAGGCGTAGACGTTGGCCTCATCGGAGGCCGCCTGCCAACTGGCGATCCAGTCGTCTGCGTCCATGATGTCGCCGTTGTGGAACTCGACACCTTCGCGCAATGTGAAGGTGAAGACGGTGGCGTCGTCGTTCACCGTCCACTCTGTGGCGAGTGACGGTTCGATTTCGTTGTCGTCGTTGATCCACACGGGGCCTTCATAGATCTGGGTGGAAACGTTGATCGCGTTCCGCTCCGCCGCGTTCGGCAGAAAGATCGAGTTCGGCTCAGTGGCGAGAGCGACGACCAGTTCGCCTCCCGTGGCGGGTTCTGCCGGTGCGGTGGTCTCGGCTGTCGTGGTATTCGTGTCGGCGGCGGTCGTCGTCGTGGCCGCGTCGCCGCCGTCGCTTCCTGCTCCACCGTCGCCGCATGCTGCGACCAGCATGGCGAGAACGGTGAGCAGGGCGGTCATGTGTCTGAGGCGTTTCATCGCCATGGGGGCTGTTCCTCCTGATCGGTTACTTGGTGCTGTGATTGCCACCGTTCCTGGATAGCGAACGCGGCAGAAAGCTCTGTGAACGATCCGTAATCGAAGTCGGATCGGTCGGTGTCTCCTCCGAAGTACACGGGGTTTGTGAAGGCCACGACCTCGTCGGATCCTGCGACGTCGATGCGAATCCAATTCGGGCTTACGTCATCGAGGTCGATGCGGTGTTGGACGCCCGGATTGTTGCCCTCCGAGGTTGCGACTGTCACCCCGTCGCACACGATTCGGACTTCGAGTTCACCGTCACCCCAGGTCTGGGCGGACACCAAGATTGGATCGCCCTGTCGTTCGATGCGGTCACCCATGCCGGCCACCCCGCCGGTGGTCTCGACCGCGAACTCGATCGTGGGTCCCATCGTGACGTACACCCGGCCGTGATCGACGGCGTCGAGAATCGACTCGGGGGTGCGGGCGACCGCATCGACGTAGCTGCGGGGGATCCCGACTCGATGCCCGTCAACGGTGACACCGTCGCCGCGCAGGAGTTTCTCTGGATTGTGGAAGTCAGACCCGCCCACCGCGGTCACTCTGATGCCGGCATTGAGCCACTGGGTCCACATTTCGAGTGCCGCCGGGTTCGCCAGTTGGTTCTCCGGCCAGGTCGGATCGTTCCATACCTCGAGGTAGCGGAACCCGGCGAGAGGCACCTTGGTGTCGGTCCACTCCCAGGGAAAGAGCAGGGGGTGGTTGATGGAGGCACGCAAACCCTCGCGCGCGACCCTCTCGACGAGAGCAGTCGCCTGACCTCGCTGCGCCTCGTCGCGCTCGACGAACGTGGGTTCCGGCAGGTCGCCGACCCAGTCCGGCTCGTCGCCGTCGACGCTGAACACGTTGAAGTGCCCGTACGGCATCGTGACCTCGATCCCGGCGATCGCCAGCACCTGGTCGGACTCGCTGAAGTGCGGATATGACCAGGTGTTGTGATCGGTGATGGCGAAGAAGTCCAGGCGTTCGCGCTCGGCCTCGTCGATGAATCGGCGAGGCGGCAGAACGCCGTCGCTCAACGACGAATGGGCGTGGAAGTCGCCCTTCAACCACACGATTGGAACACCCTCGCCATCGCTCCTTCAACCCCGATCCCGGCGGGACACTAGACAGGCGACTGTGCCGGCGCTTGCCAGAGCGCGACCGACTCAGACGAGGTCGCGCGGGATCTCTTCGTGCCATTTCCGCCGGAATACTTCGGTGCCCGCCTCCGACGCGACGAGTTCGGCGTCAATCACGAAGTGGGTGGGTGTGGAAGTCAGGACGGTCCAGGTGTGGCTCCCGATACTCCAGTCCTCGCGAGACATGGTGCGACGGGACGTGACCTCTCCTCGGGCCGAGTTCGGGTCGTCGGCGACCGCCGAATAGCGCTCCACCGCCGCGACTTCGAAAGCAAGACCGATCTCGTCCAGTTGGCGGATGCCGGAGTCGTCGATCACTTCCAGCGAATGCACGTCGGCACCGAGGTCGTGTTCCAGTGTCCACTGCACTCGGCTCGGTCGCAGGCGCGTTACCGGAGCCGGTTTCGCCCCCTCAGGATCGCCGAAAGGAGCGAGGGCGGCGTCATCGGTGTCAACCGGGCGGACGGGGAGCACCAACCGGCTGGTCGCACAGTCGATCTCGAGTGTCGTCGGAGCCGGTGCCGGCCAGATCAGCGGCCAGTACGAACTCGAGATGGCAAGGCGGATTCGATGGCCAACCGGGAAGTTCTGGGCGACTTCGTTCATCTGAATCCTGACGCGTGTCGGTTCGCCAGGGTCGAGTGGTTTCGGCTCGGCGTGACCGTCGCGATGGGTCAGGTTGAGAACCCCGTAGGTCACCCGGGTCGAACGTCCTCGCTCGTCCACCGAGCACAAGCGCACTGCGACTTGTGCCACCGGCTGATCCGAGGAGAGGTCGAGTTCGACGACTGGTGCTCCCAGGATCTCGACCGCGGATTCGAGCGGTTCGGTGTCGAATACGACCGAGCCGGCGTCGTCGGTCTGTTGGTCGCCCGGCTGGTCGGGTCCATCGGCGTAGGAGCACCATTTCCCTGCCTGACGGCCGACCCACAGCGGGGATGCCACCGTCACGCTCCCTGAGGATTCGGCGAGTTCGTCGACGAGGCCGCGACCCGGGTCGAGCCGCATCGTCGTGGGTGTGACGCGAGTCGACGGCCATTGCTCCTCCGCCACCCAGCGCCCGGGTCGGCTCGGGTAGGAGGGTGCCGGGGTAACTGAGTCCTGCATCCAGGTCCGGAGCATCGGTTCGTCCATGATCCCGGTGTCGATGCCTTTCAGCCAATGGTCCCACCACCGGACGAGTTCCTGGAGGAACCCGATCGCCGGACCGGGCTCGGCGATGTGGGGATAGGCGTGGCTCCACGGACCAATGAGCCCTTTTCGCGGCACGTCGAGATTGTCGAGGAGACGGAACACTGCGTTCGAATACCCGTCCGCCCAGCCACTCACCGCGTACACCGGACAGCGAATGGCCGAGTAGTCCTCACACACCGACCCGTGCCGCCAGAAGTCATCCCGCCACTGGTGTCGCAGCCAGGTGTCGAGCCACAGGCCGCTTCCTTCCAGGCGCTCGAACCACATGTCTCGCCAGCGATCGCCGACGATCGCAGGATCGGGAGGCATGGTGTTGAGGGCGAACATGACCGACGCCCACGACAGGTTGTCGGCGAGCAGACATCCGCCCATGTGGTGGATGTCGTCGGCGTAGCGGTCGTCGGTGGAGCAGATCGTCATGATCGCCTTGAGCGGCTGCGGGGCCAGGGCGGCGATCTGGAGGCCGTTGAATCCGCCCCAGGAGATCCCCATCATTCCGACGTTCCCGTCACACCAGGGTTGGGATGCGATCCATTCGATGGCCGCCACCCCGTCGTCGAGTTCGGACTGGAGGTACTCGTCGGTCAGCACTCCGTCCGACTCCCCGCTGCCGCGAATGTCGACCCTCACACCGGCATACCCGTGGGCGACGAGGTACGGATACGTGATGGTGTCCCGGGCGACCGTGCCGTAGCGCTTGCGGTACGGCAGGTATTCGAAGATGGCGGGAACGGGCGTGGGGTCGACCGGTCGCCAGACTCGGGCTGCGAGCCTGGTCCCGTCTGCGAGGGGGATCCACACGTTTTCCTCTTCGACGCTTGGCGGGATATCGACATGTCGCAAGGCGGGGTCCTCCGGATGTGTGGATCGAGACGATCCTACGAGGCGGGAAAGCGGAGATCCTCAACCGAGGCGATCATCGCATCGGTCGTGATCCGGGGAAGCTGTTCCTGGGACACGAGGACGAATCCCGCCGCCCCGCCGGCGCGTGCGGTGTCGGCGTCGCGCTGGGAGTCGCCGACCATGAGCAGTCGGTCCGGTGTGATCCCGAAAGTCCGTCCAATCGACCCCAGTACCTCGGGATGCGGCTTTGGCTGCACGTCGCCGTCGGCAGCGACGACCACGTCGACGAGGTTCTCGATGCCGAGCACATGCAGCGCGACGATGGTGGGTGCAGCGTCGTCGGTCGTTGCGATCGCCAGATGGAGACCTGCTGCGGCGAGCCGTTGGAACGTGCCAACGACATCGCCGATGGGGGTGGGGGTGAGGGTGGCGCTCAGCGCGACGGCCCGATCTCTTGCTTCGAGTGCCGTGGCGACAGCGGACTCGACACCCACGGCCTCGAGTACCCGTGCCGTCAATTCGACGAGGTCGTCGAGAGTTGCGGTTGCCAGCGGACCGTCCGGGACCAAGCGCTCTCCGCCGGACGCCAGTCCCAGCGTTCGGTCGAGGGTGCGTTCGAGATCGGTCGAACCTCCGGCGGCCACCGCGATCCACAGACGGGACGGCGCCAGCCAGTACGACTCGAGCGAGATCAGGGTGCCGTCCTTGTCGAACACCACACCGTCGACGTCAAACGTCGCGGTTCCGGCCGAGAGCAGCATCGGGCGGATCGTAGGGATTCCTGGTTTGCTGTGGGGATGGAGAGCGGACGTGTCCGAGCCGGCCGGTTCCGGGATCGCACCGATGCCGGTCGTGTCCTCGCAACCAGGCTCGAGCACCTCCGCGACCCGAACACCGTGGTACTCGCTCTTCCTCGAGGGGGTGTCCCGGTGGGAGTTGAAGTCTCCCGCCATCTCGGTGCTCCGCTCGATGTGATCGTGGTGCGAAAGCTCGGAGTGCCATCCCAGCCGGAACTGGCGATGGGTGCCATCGGCGAGAACGGCGTGCAGATCGTCGACGAGCGAATGGTGGCGCTCGCAGGTGTCCGGAGGGACGAACTGGAAGCCGTCGAACGGGTGGAGAGAGCGGAGTTGGATCGGCGAATACTTCTGTATCGCGGGACTCGAACGGGCATCGGCATCCGGAACAAGACGGCACTCATCATCGACGACGGAATCGCGACGGGTTCGACCGCCCGGGCGGCTGCGATGGTCGCTCGGCTGGCCGGAGCAGCCAGAGTCGTGATCGCGGCTCCGGTCGGCCCGGCCGATTCCATCGAACGATTGGCATCGGTCGCAGACGAAGTGGTGTTGGCGCGCACTCCCGACCCGTTCCACGCGATCGGCGCCTTCTACACAGACTTCGCCCAGACATCGGACGCCGAGGTCAAACGGTTGCTGGAAACCGAAGAGGAGTGAGCCTCGGCGGTGCGGAACCGGATGTACGGCTCTGGTCGAATCTGGCGGATTCTGACAGTGTCATGCTGGCGTGCGATACCGTCGGGCTGCACACGTTCCCCGAGGCCGGACAGACCCATGCCATTTCATCCGAACGCCGACGACCTTCTCGCCCACAACGCCGAATACGCGGCCCGGTTTCACGACGCCGATCTGCCGGTGCCTCCTCGCCGGCAACTCGCAGTCGTCGCGTGCATGGACTCGCGAATGGACATTTTCCAGATACTCGGTTTGGGAAACGGCGAGGCGCACATCATTCGCAACGCCGGCGGGGTCATCACCGACGACGTGATCCGGTCTCTGTGTCTCTCACAGCGTCTCCTTGGCACCCGCGAGGTCGTCCTCCTCCACCACACGGACTGCGGGCTTCAGAAGGTGGACGAGGCCGAGTTCAAGGCGGAGCTCGAGGCCGAACTGGGCATCAAGCCCTGGTGGGCGTTGGAGTCGTTCCAGGATCCGTACCTGGACGTGGCCCAGTCGATGAGGCGTCTCCGTATGACGCCGTTCGTTCCGCACAAGGACCACATCCGCGGATTCGTGTACGACGTGACCTCAGGAACTCTCGACGAGGTCGACGTCGACTGAGTTCGACCCCGATCCCCAAGGTGGGCGTTGTCGCATCCCTGCTTGGAGTGTGAGCCCGGGGCACCGTCGGGCGCTCCACCGAGCGACGCGTCCGACGCCGGGCTTCGAGTTCGAATGATGATGGGGGTGTTCCCGACCTGGTCGAGAACACCCCCTCAACCGGAACAGAGAGCCGATCGGCGTTGGAGGGTGCTCGTAGAACCCT
Organism: Acidimicrobiia bacterium; assembly: GCA_040905965.1. Lineage (GTDB taxonomy): Bacteria > Actinomycetota > Acidimicrobiia > Spongiisociales > ZC4RG35 > DATHWB01. Next base: position 7,542 of record JBBDQP010000016.1, on the reverse strand, counting down.
CTGTTCCGTGACCTTTCAGACCTACTCCTTAGGCTGCTTGACGACGAGGACGTCACAAGGGCTGTCGTGGATGACCCCGTGGCTGGTCGATCCGAGTACGAGCGATCTGAACTCACCGTGTCCGCGCGTGCCGATCACGATGAGGGTGGCGTCGACGTCCTTGGCGTACTCGGTGATGGCTGTGGGCGGGTAGCCACTGAGGTCGGCGCGAACCCACTCCATGCCGGTTTCCGCGAGTTGTGGACCGACGGCATCCCACACCGCCTTCTGTTCGGATTCGGCGAGGGCTTGCTCATCGAAGATGTAGGTGCCTGCCATCCCGTAGACCACGGTCGGTGGCTGGAACACGTGCACCACGTGGAGTGTCCCCTTTGTCAGGCGCGCCTGCTCGACTGCCTTGGAAAGGACATTGCGTCCGACAGGGGAACCGTCGACGGCGGCGATGATGCTCATCTTGCGATCCTTTCTCCGGGTTCAACCCAGGATCGCGCTCCCCGGCTGTTCCCGGTAGGGCTCTTCGGCCCTCTCCATGCCCGTCGGGACGACGCGGCCGCCGCATGGTTCTTTGCCTGATGGTCAGGCCTTCGGCGACTCCCGTCCTCGCCGCCAGTCACTCGAGTACGAGACGAGGGTGTGCATGTAGTTGGCGCGCTCGTATTGGTCAGGGTCGGGAGCCGAGGCTCGACTGAGGCTCCCTTTCGCCTGGGCGACCGATTCGTACTCGTTCTCGGTCAGCCACGTTCGCAGGCCGTCGACCGCCTCGGTGAGTGCGACCGGGCCCCGACGCAGGAGTGCGGAGGCCATCATCGTGACGTCGGCGCCCGCCAGGATCAGCTTCGTCACCTCGGTCCACGAGTGCACGCCGCTGGTGGCCGCGAGATCCGTTTCGAGCATGTCGGAAAGGATGGCGATCCAGCGCAGGGCAAGCCGAGACTCCTCAGGGGAGGAGAGCACCAGTCGAGGGCTGACCTGCATGGTTTCGAGGTCGATGTCGGGCTGGTAGAAGCGGTTGAAGAGCACGAGAGCATCTGCGCCCGCAGATTCCAGACGCATGGCCATCGAAGCCATCGACGAGAAGTAGGGACTGAGCTTCACTGCCACCGGGATCCCGACGACCCACTTCACCGACTCGACCAACGTCACACATCTGGCTTCCACTTCGGCAGCGGATTCCTCCGGGTCGGCTGCCATGAAATAGAGGTTGAGCTCGATCGCGGCAGCCCCCGCGTCTTCGAGCATCCGGGCGTAGCGCGTCCATCCGCCGGGTGATGCTCCGTTGAGGCTGGCGATGACCGGGATGCCCAGCGTCGTCGCCGCCTGACCCACCAACTGCAGGTAGTCGTGTGGCCCGGTGTTGTACTCGCCGAGCTCCGGCAGGTAGCCGGTCGCTGCTTCCGGGTTCGACCCCGAGCCGAACTCGAGTCCAAAGTGGTAGGCCATGGTCTGCAACTCGATCTGCTCTTCGAACAAGGAGGGGAGAACGACCGCCGGCGCACCCGCTTCGACGAGTTGATGGAGCGTGTCCATGTCGCCTGTCAGCGGAGATGACGACGGAACGACCGGATGGGCGAGTTGCAGCCCGAGGTATTCGGTGGTGAGGTCAGGCGTGGTCATTCAGTCACCTCTCCATACTCGGCAGTGCGATGGATCTGCACCATCTGCTCATACAGGTGCCATCGATCGTCGATGTCCTGCTGCGCTCTCTTCATGAGGTCGTCTGCTCTTTCCGCGTTGACGGCGCGAAGCATCGCGAATCGGCCCTCGGTGCGGGCGAATTCGGAGAATGGGATGGTCGGGGTGCGACTGTCCAGACGGAGCCCGGGCTTGCCGTCCGCTTCGCGCGCCGGGTCATATCGGTAAAGGGGCCAGTAGCCGGATTCCGCCGCAGCGCCCTGGTGCGACATTTGTTTCGCCATGTCGATGCCATGGGCGATGCACGGGCTGTAGGCCAGGATCAGCGAAACCCCGTGGTGTCGCTCGGCCTCCGCGAAAGCCCTCACGGTCTGAGTCATGTTGGCCCCCATCGCCACCTGGGCGACGAATACGTTGCCGTAGCTCATCGCAATCTGTCCCAGGTCCTTCTTTCCGGTGCTCTTCCCGCCGGCGGCGAACTTGGCGACTGCGGCGCGCGGTGTTGCCTTCGAGGCCTGACCTCCGGTGTTCGAATAGACCTCGGTGTCGAGTACGAGGATGTTCACGTCCCGCCCCGAAGCGAGAACGTGGTCGAGGCCGCCAAAACCGATGTCATAGGCCCATCCGTCACCCCCGACGATCCACACTCCCGTCCTCACGAGTCCGTCGGCTACCGAGTCGAGCCGCCGGGCGAGCAGGCTGTCCATAGGGGCAAGCAACGTACGCAGTTCGGCCACCCTGTCGCGCTGGGCGGCGACATCCGCCTCGGTTTCCTGGATGGCACCGAGAATGTCCACGGCGAGGGATCCGAGTTCGGGCACGAGCGCTGTCACTAGCAATCGGGCATCCTGTTCCATCTGGTCGATGGCGAGACGCATCCCGAGACCGAACTCGGCGTTGTCCTCGAAGAGGGAGTTCGCCCATGCAGGTCCACGTCCATCCGCATCAGTCGCCCAGGGAGTCGTCGGGAGGTTCCCTCCGTAGATCGAGGAGCAGCCGGTGGCGTTGGCGATCATCACCCGGTCGCCGTACATCTGCGACATCAGCTTGAGATAGGGCGTCTCACCGCATCCGGCGCATGCACCCGAGAACTCGAAAAGCGGGTCGATCAGCTGAGTGCCTTTCACCGAGAGGAGATTGACGTCCCTTCGGTGAGCCGACGGCAGCGCAAGGAAGAACTCGAAGTTCTCACGCTCTCGCGCCAGGTGGTCGTCGATCGGAGTCATATTGATCGCCTTGTGCGATGCCAGCTCTTTCGAAGTGGCCGGACAGACTTCGACACAGATTCCACAACCGGTGCAGTCGTCGGGGGCCACCTGGATCGTCAGGTGACGGCCGGCCAGCTCTCGGCCGGATGCCTCCTTGGAGGCGAACCCTTCGGGTGCATTGTCAAGGGCTTCAGGGAGGAAGGCTTTCAGACGGATGGCGGCGTGCGGGCAGGCCAGGGCGCACCGGGCACAGTCGATACATATCTCGGCGTCCCAGATGGGGATCTCGGCCGCCAGAGTGCGCTTTTCGTACTTCGTCGTCCCGGTCGGGAACGTCCCGTCGACGGGAAGCGCAGAAACGGGGAGAAGCTCGCCTTCGCCTGCCATGAGTCTGGCCGTGACCCTCTGGATGAACTCGGGTGCGTCGGCGAACGCCTTGAACGGCGCGGGGGGTTCGGGTGCCGTTGCAGGGACCGCCACCTCTGCGAGAGACTCCAGTGCCCGATCGATTACTGCGTGATTCCGGCGGACGACGGTTTCGCCCCGCTTTCCGTACGTGCGGGCGATTTCGGTCTTCATCGCCTCGACCGCCTCGTCGATTGGGAGCACATCGGTGAGGGCGAAGAAACAGGCCTGGAGAACGGTGTTGACCCGCTTGCCGAGACCCTCCTCCTGACTGATCCGCTCGGCGTCGACCACGAAGAACCGGAGTTTCCTCTCGACGATGGTCTTGCGTGCTCGCGGGGAGAGGTGGTCCCACACTTCCGATGCGTCGAATGGGCTGTTCAGCAGGAGCGTTGATCCACGCACGGTCCGGTCGAGCAGATCCGCTCGGTCGAGCATTCCGAACTGATGACAGGCTATGAAGGTCGGCTCGTCGATCAGGTAGGTCGATTTGATCGGTCGGGGCGAAAATCGAAGATGTGAGACGGTCTGCGACCCGGACTTCTTCGAGTCGTAGACGAAATACCCCTGGGCATGCAGCGGCGTGTGATTGCCCACGATCCGCACCGAGTTCTTGTTGGCGCCAACCGTGCCGTCCGAACCGAGTCCGTAGAACACGGCTCTGATGACGTCGGCTGGCTCGTGCCACGAGTCCCGGTCGTATTCGATGCTCGTGTGGGTCACGTCGTCGACGATCCCCACGGTGAAATGGCGGGAGGGTGGTCGTCGGTCCGCAAAGACACCGGCCACCATCGCCGGCGTGAATTCCTTCGACGAAAGGCCGTAGCGGCCGCCGCTGACTTCGATGTCGGCGGCCCGACCCTCCTCGACGAGTGCGGCCACGACATCGAGATACAGCGGCTCGCCGACCGCGCCCGGCTCCTTCGTCCGGTCCAGGACAGCCACCGATCGGACGCTCTCGGGGAGAGCCTGGCTGAAACCGGCGGTGTCGAACGGGCGGTACAGCCGGACGATGAGCGCCCCGACACTCTCGCCGCGCGTGCTGGCAGCCGTCACGAACTCGCTGACTGCCCCCGCACCGGAACCCATGACCACGATCACCCGCTCTGCATTCGGGTCGCCGACGTACTCGAACCCCGAATAGGCCCGTCCAGTCAGCTCGGCGAACCTGTCCATTTCCTCGGCAACGATGCGTGCCACGTCGTTGTGGTACGGGTTCGAGGCCTCGCGTGCCTGGAAGAACACATCCGGGTTCTGGGCAGTGCCGCGGATGACCGGCCGACGCGGGTTGAGCGACCGGAGGCGGTGGGCCACGATGAGGTCCTCTGGCAGCATCGACCGCATGATCTCCTCGGTCGCCACCGTGACGTCTCCGATCTCATGCGAGGTACGGAACCCATCGAAGAAGTGCAGGAACGGCACTCGAGCCTGCAGAGTGGCCGCGTGGCTGACGAGCGCCATGTCGTGGGCTTCCTGCGGCGAGTTCGATGCGAGCATCGCGAACCCGGTCTGGCGGGCAGCCATCACATCGGAGTGATCACCAAAGATCGACAGCGCGTGAGTGGCGATCGTCCTGGCAGCCACATGGATCACCATCGGCGTCAGTTCGCCGGCGATCTTGAACATGTTGGGCAGCATCAGCAGCAAGCCCTGGGAGGCGGTGAATGTGGTGGTGAGGGCGCCCGCCTGCAGTGCGCCATGGGCGGCTCCGGCTGCGCCGCCCTCGCTCTGCAACGACATCACCTCTGGCACGACCCCCCAGAGGTTGGGGCGGCGAGCCATCGACCACGCGTCGGAATGCTCGCCCATGGGAGAGGCAGGAGTGATCGGATAGATCGCGATGACTTCGCTGGCGGCGTAGGCGATCCGGGCGGCCGCCTCGTTGCCGTCGAGCATCTCCGTCTGGGTCTGGGCACGCGGAAGGACAGGTGTGGGATCCATGCTTAGAACCTACGAATGTGGGCTCGTCGCACCCAGGGGCCGAAGGCCCCCTCATGCGGGCCAACAGTCCCGGTCGGGCGAGGAGTTAGGTCAGGTCGGTCAACGCCCAGAGGACATCCTTGATGCTGACCGTTCGGATATCGGCTGACATGATGCATATCGGCGAAGAGCAACTCTTTGACCGGGTCGAGGGCATCATTTCCGCTGCCGACTTCATTGAACTCTCAGACGGGTCCCAGGTCATCTTCGTCTGACGTCCCCCGCATCCAAGGGCGACTCACCGGGGTGAGCGCCGGGGATGGGAGGGTCTGGTACACGGCCCAGCGCCTCGGCGGCCGGATGCGTTGGGTGGTGCTCCGATACGAAGAATGACCGCTCGCTACCGTCCCAGCGCATGGAGAACGTCGCGTGGTCGGTTCACGGCAGATTGGCGACGATCGCGCTGCAGCGTCCCGATCGGCACAACGCCATCACTTCAGACATGTTGCGGGCGATCACCGCCGCCTGTATCGAGATAGAAGCGTCCGCTGAGGTAGATGTCGTCGTTCTCGAAGGTCGCGGTCCCAACTTCTCCGTCGGATTCGACCTGGACGAGATCGAGACCGGAAACACGGCCGACGGGGCAGTTGCCGGGTCTGAAGCCATCACCGCACTCCTCGACCTCGGCGCGGTGACCGTGGCACGACTTCACGGCTGGGTTGTCGGCGGTGGGGCAGCATTGGCTGCCGCCTGTGACCTGCGGGTGGGGGACCCGACGGTGACGATCAGGATTCCCGAGGTGCCGCTCGGGATCCCACTTGGGTGGGGGGCGATGCCGCTCCTCGTTGCGGAGATGGGACCGTCCGCGACGAAGGATCTGGTGATGACCGGACGCGACATGGGTGCCGACGAGGCGTACCGCCGCGGGCTGCTCACCCGACTGGCCGGGGAGGCCGAACTCGATACCGAGGTCGACCGTCTCGTGGCCGAGTTGTTGGCCGTCCCCGTCGGTCCATTGCGATTGACGAAACAGCAAGCCAACACCGCCGCCGCAGTGATCCGGACCGGAGACGAAGATGCCGCCAGGCTCATCGAGGCCGTGACGAGTGACGACTTTGGTGAGGTGTTCCAGCGCTATCTGCAACGAGTCAGACGACGGTGAGCGTCCGCCGGCTCGTCGTCAGCCGTTCGGCACCGTTGTCGCCCACCGCCACGGTGTCGGACACGAAGTAGTCACCTGCGCCCGTCTCGAGCATCCACGACATCATGTGGAACACCATCCCGGTCGCGATCGGCGTTGTCGACTCCGGCCGCAGCGCCCGGGGAACGCCCCCGCCACTCCAACTCGGAGGGAAGCCGATGCCGGTGGCGTAGCCGCAGTGATGACGTCGGTAGTGAGCCAGCCCGGCTTCGTCGACCACCGTTTGCCAGGCGCGATAGACCTCTCCGGCTGGGGTGAGGTGCCGGGCGGCGGCCATCGCCGCGTCGAACGCCTCGATCGCGACCCCGGATACGAACTCCGATCCAGAAGGGGCTTCGCCCACGAAGATGAGGCGACCCATAGGAGCGTGGTATCGGCCGATCGAGCCCGCGAGCTCGATGAAGAGGCCGTCGCCCGAACGCAGCGGATAGTCGGTCCACGTCGTGTGATCCTCGTTGAAACGACTTGTGGCACGGACGAACGGCCAGAACGCCGGAGGCTCGCCGCCGGCTCTCATCATCGCTTCCACCGCGGCGGTGGCGACCTCCCGTTCGGTGACACCAGCACCCGCGGCGGCGATCGCGGCCGTCGTCATCGCGTCACTGATGCGGGCTGTCTGCCGGGTCACGTCCAGTTCGGCGGGCGACTGGACGAGCCGACGTGATGCCACCAGGTCGGAGGCGTCGACGATCTCGCTCGACGGGAAGGCGTTGCGTATGCCGTGCGCCACCGACGCAAGCAGGTAGAGGCTCGACTCCTCCAGTCCTATCCGTTTCGCTGATGGGACCAAGGACCGGATGACGTCGACGCAGTGTTGGGTGACATCGTCATGATCGCCATATCCGGCGAAGTCGAGATCGGGGACGTCGCGTCCGATCGTGACGTGTTCCATCTTCCGAGCAACAAGCACAGGTTCGCCGTCCGCCGGGATCACCAGCAGATGGAATGCGAAGTAGCCGAAGTGGTCGAGACCGATCAGCCAATAGATGTGCTCGGGAACCGTCACTGCCATCACGTCGAGATCGGCGTCCCTGACGGCAGCCGCCACTCGGTCGCGCCGTTCCGCGTACACGGATCGATCGAACAGCGGGATCCGATATCCCAACGTAGTGGTGCGCATGCCTCGGGAGTATGGACGGAGGAGTCCGTCCGACGCGGTCTCTAGAGGAAGCTCTC
>JBBDQP010000015.1:0-51173 GCA_040905965.1 Acidimicrobiia bacterium | reverse complement strand
GTCTCGGGATCGCGTTCAACGCCAAGCCGGTGGTTCGGGACGCGGCCGACACCACCTTGAACGTCCCGTACCTCGACGCCGCCCTCTTCCTCCTCGGCATCCCCCGCGAAGACATCTCCGGCACCGACGACACCTGACTTGAAACCCAGGGTTCGGCACCACCTATACGGCGGGTTCGCTGCACCAGAACGAGCGTCTGGACTCGTGATGAATTCTCGGACACGGTGGGGCAATGTCCGATATGTATCGCGAGGCTTACGACCGGGCACTCGCCAACGGTGGAGTGATCACACGTCGAGACCTGATGTCGCTCGGATTCACTGCCCGGATGATCGAGGGACGTCTGCGCCGAGGTCAGTGGTCGATCGTCACTCGCGGTCTCTACCGGCTCGCCGCGTCTGACAATCACCGAGACGTGTTGAAGTCGGTCCTCGCCGCGTGGCCCGGAGCCGTCGCCTCGCACGATTCAGCCGCGCAGCTACACGGATTTCCTCATGTGCCAGCCGAGCGCCTTGTCGTTTCCCATCATTCGCGTACCACTTTTCGCTTCCCGGGGGTCGAGGTGCGTCGAACGCATGACCTGGACGCGTGGCATCTCACCGAGGTGGACGGGATCCGCACGACGACGGTGGCGAGGACCATTGTTGACCTTGCCGCTGACAGGTCGGCGGCGCTGATCGGCAGAACAGTTGACCAACTCATTTCGGATGGGAGGGTTGAGTTGTTCGAAGTCGAGGCGGTGGTCGCAGCGGTTGCCCGAAGAGGTAAGCCGGGCATGAAGACGATCAGGAAAGTTCTCGAGACTCGGTCAGGTCCCGACAGATCAGGATCGCTCCTCGAACGCAAGGGCCGCACTCTGATCCGGGATGCAGGCTTGCCACCGCCGGTCTCGGAGTATCCAATCCCATGGACGGTCAGCAGACGATTTGACGACGCGTATCCGGAGCGGAAATTGGCGATCGAATGGGACTCCCGTCGGTACCACGGTCAGCGGGCGGCGTTCGAAGCCGATCGTGCCCGAGATCGAGATGCTGCCGTCCATGGCTGGCGGATCCTCCGGTTTACCTGGGAGGACGTCACGCGATATCCGGATCGGGTCGTCGACACGGTTCGTGCGCTGCTGGCAGCTTGAACTGGTGCGAGAAACCCGCCATATAGGTGGTCCTGAACCCAGGGTTTGATTCAGGCGTCGTAGGAGCGGGAGGTGGTGGAGCCGCCGCGGCCGGTCCAGTCCGTGTGGAAGAACTCCCCGCGAGGACGGTCGACCCGTTCGTAGGTGTGGGCGCCGAAGTAGTCGCGTTGGGCTTGGATGAGGTTGGCGGGCACTTGGGCGGAGAAGAAGGCGTCGTAGAACGCCAACGCCGACGAGTACGCCGGCACCGGCACGCCCGCCATCACCGCCGCGGCCACCACCCGCCGCCAGCCAGGTTCCGCCCGACGCACTCGTTCGGCGAAACCCGGGTCGAGCAGCAGGTTGTCCGTCCCGCCAGAGAACGCGGTCATCACGTCGTCGAGGAAGGCGGCGCGGATGATGCACCCTGCCCGCCACAACGACGCCACCTTGGCCAGGTCCAGGTCCCACTTGTGCTCTTCGGATGCCGCTCCCAGCAGCATGAACCCTTGGGCGTAGGACACGATCTTCGAGCCGTACAAGGCATCCCGCAGGTCATCCGTCGACACCTGCAGGGTGGTTGGACTGTCGGGTCTCGTGGCGGCCGCCTTGACCCGCAGCTCCTTGAAACTGGACACAATCCGTGCGTAGACCGCTTCGGCCACCAGCGAAACCGGCTGTCCGAGTTCCATCGACGAGATCACGGTCCACTTGCCGGTGCCCTTCTGCCCGGCGGCGTCGAGGATGTTTTCGACGAGGGGCGATCCGTCTTCGTCCCTCGTCGCCAGGATTTCGGCGGTGATGTCGATCAGGAACGAGTCGAGTAGTCCCTCACCCCAGGTTCGGAAGGTCTCGGCCATCGCCTCGTGATCCATGCCGCAGGCCTTCATCAGCGAGTAGGCCTCGGCGATCACCTGCATGTCGCCGTATTCGATGCCGTTGTGCACCATCTTGACGTAGTGGCCGGCACCCCCCGGTCCGAGCCAGTCGCAGCAGGGTGTCCCGTCGTCGGCCTTGGCAGCGATCGACCGGAGCATGTCGGAGATCTGGGGCCAGGCTTCCGCGTCGCCTCCCGGCATGATTGAAGGGCCGTTGCGCGCTCCCTCTTCGCCACCGGACACGCCGGCCCCCACGAATCTGATTCCCAACGTTGCCATCTCCAACGCCCGACGCTCGGTGTCGGTGTAGAGGGAGTTGCCACCGTCGATGACGATGTCGCCCGGCTCCAGCTGTGGGGTGAGCCCGCCCAGCACGGCGTCGACCGCCGCTCCCGCCTTCACCAACAGGATGATCCGTCGCGGGCGCGCCAGGTCGGCGACGAAGTCCTTCAGTTCGGCGTGACCGACGATGCTCTTGGACTGCGCCTCACCGGCAAGGAACTCCTCTGTCACCGATGTGGTGCGGTTGTAGACAGCTACTCGGTGGCCGTGGTCGGCGAGATTGAGGACCAGGTTCTGGCCCATCACTGCAAGCCCAATGAGTCCGATGTCAGATGGTGTGTCCATGACCAGACCCTATCGTGGCCGAATGGCTTCCCTCTCAGACCGAGGCGCCCATCTGGCGGATCACAGTCCGCTGTCCGAGTACATGGTCACGTCGCGCGACCACATCGACCGGCGCTGGTCGCCAGATCGACCCGACGGCTTCATCGACATGAGCACGGCGGAGAACAAGTTGGTCTGGGACCTGTTGGAACCTGAGATCTCGCGTGCCCGGGCGGTCCCCGCCAGCGCAGTCGGATACGGCGACACGAGCGGCCGTCCCGACTTCCGCTCCGCGATCGCCCGTCTTGCCGGCCGCACCTTTCTGGGACGAACGCTCGACCCGGATTCGATCAGCACCCTCGCCGGGGCAGGGGCGGTTCTCGAGGCCGTCTTCTACGCGTTGTGTGATCCGGGAGACGGTGTCCTCGTGCCAACCCCGGGCTACGCCGGATTTTGGATGGATCTCGAACAGCGGGATCAAGCGGTGATCGTCCCCGTTCCCACTCGGGGGGAGGACGGATTCCGGATGACACGCCAGGACCTGGACAGGGCGTACGAGGCCGCCGACCGTCCGATTCGGGCACTCCTGATCGCCTCGCCGGACAATCCCACCGGCCGGGTACTCGGTCGGGCCGAGCTCCTCGACCTGGTCGAATGGTGTCGGGAGAAGCGGATCCATCTCGTGAGCGATGAGATCTATGCACTCTCTGTGTACGGGGGTTCACCCTTCACCAGTGTGGCGGCTGTCACAGAACTCGAAGATGACGTTCACATCGTGTGGGCGATCTCGAAGGACTTTGCAGTCAGTGGTCTCCGATGTGGGGTGCTCATCACCGAAAATGACCGTCTTCGCCGAGCCGTCACCAGCCAGGCCGTCTGGTCGGGCGTTTCCGGACACACCCAACATCTCTACGCCGAACTTCTGGCCGATCGCGAGTGGACAGACACCTACATCAGGGAGATGCGACGACGCCTCGGCGTTGCCCACGAGGTGACCGTCTCGGCGTTGGAGAACACACGCATCGCTCACTGGCCCGCCGAGGCAGGGTTTTTCGTCATGATCGATCTCAGGGCGCATCTGGACGGGGCCACCTTCGAGGCCGAACGCGACCTCTGGCTCCGGATGGTCGAAAATGGTGTCAACCTCACCCCGGGGGCGGCGTGCCGGTCTTCCGAGCCCGGCCTCTTCCGCCTCTGCTTCGCCGCCACGCCGATCGAATCCATCCCGCTTGGCGTCGATCGGATCGCCGCCGTTCTGGGCTGAACCTCCGGCCCTATTCTCGGGTCATGGCCGTGCTCGGAATCGACATCGGCGGGTCGGGGATCAAGGGCAACCTTGTGGAGGTCGAGACCGGAACCCTGCTCGCCGAACGACACAAGATCTCGACCCCTCAACCTGCGATTCCCGCCGCAGTTGCCGATGTGGTGGCTGAGATGGTCGACCACTTCGATCACCAAGGGATCGTCGGGTGCACCTTCCCGGCGATTGTTCGCCGGGGTGTGACGCTGAGCGCCGCCAATGTCGATCCATCCTGGATCGGCACTGATGCCGACGCGCTGTTCGAGAAGAGGACCGGGCTCTCGTTTTACGTGTTCAACGACGCCGACGCAGCGGCGATGGCCGAGATGGAGTTCGGTGCGGGCCAAGGGCACGCGGGCGTGGTGCTCGTGCTCACGTTTGGCACAGGCATCGGTTCCGGCCTGTTCGTCGACGGAGTTCTTGTTCCGAACACCGAACTCGGCCACCTCGAACTCGACGGCCACGCTCCGGTCGAGCGGTGGGCAGCGGCCAAGGTACGCAAGGCCGAGGACTTGACCTGGGAGGAGTGGGCCGCCCGCGTCGACCGGTACCTGGATCATCTCGATCGCCTGTTCTCGCCTGACCTCTTCATCCTTGGGGGCGGAGTGAGCCGGCTGTGGGAAGACTGGGGTCACTTCCTCACCACAGAAGTCGACACCGCTCCCGCCCAACTCCAGAACGAGGCCGGGATCGTTGGTGCGGCGATCGCAGCGTCCCGGGCGTTCTGAGGCGTGTCGCCTCACACGGGGAGAGCGAACTCCGCGAACGAGGCGACGTCTGCCGCCTGGACCCTTACTTCCAACACCGTGCCGGTGTCTTCGTGCTTTTCGGCCAGCACTTCACCCACGCGGTGTGCCGTGGCGATCAGGTCGGACCTGGTGTACGGGATGTGCAGGCGAAGCACCACGCTGCCTTCTGCCAATCTCTCGGCGACGGTCCGCAGCAGTTCGTCCACTCCGTCGCCGGTCACTGCCGAAATGAACGACGCGTCCGGGTAGATGTTGCGAAGGCGGCCAAGGGCAGCCTTGTCGGCCGCATCGATCTTGTTGAACACGATGATCTCGGGCATGTGCGCCGCGCCGATCTCGGCGAGGACGATATGGACCGCTTCGATCTGGCCTTCCGGGTCGGGATCGGACGCATCGACGAGATGGAGGAGGAGGGAGGCTTCGAGCGTGTCCTCGAGGGTCGATCGAAACGCTTCGACGAGGTTGTGGGGGAGTCGCCGAATGAAGCCGACCGTGTCGGACAGCAGAATCTCCCGTCCGTCGGGCAGGTCTGCTTTCCGCACTGTGGAATCGAGGGTGGCGAACAGCCTGTCCTCTGTGAGAACGTCGGCGGCGGTCAGCCGATTCAGCAGCGTTGACTTGCCCGCGTTCGTGTACCCCACGACCGCCACCTGGGGAATCTCGGAACGTCGGCGGGCCTTGCGTTGGGTCGATCGTGTCTTCGACAGGGCCGTCAGTTGACGTTCCAGTTTCGAAATGCGGGTTTCGATCCGGCGTCGGTCGGTTTCGAGCTTGGTCTCTCCCGGTCCGCGGTTGGCGATGCCTGATCCCGCTCCCTGTCGGGAGAGTTGCATGCCGAGTCCGCGGAGTCGCGGAAGTCGGTAGCGGAGCAGGGCCAGTTCGACCTGGATGGCTCCTTCCCGGCTCGACGCATGTTGGGCGAAGATGTCCAGGATCAGGGCCTCGCGATCGACGACATCGCATTCGAAACGCTTCTGGAGGTTCCGCTGTTGGGCGGGGGAGAGGGGGTTGTCGAATACGACGACGTCCACATCGAGCGCCTGGGTCACCGTGGCGAGTTCCTCCGCCTTCCCCGACCCGATGTACCAGGCGGCGTCAGGAGCGTCGCGTCGTACGAGTTCCATCCCCACCGGCTCGGATCCGGCCGTGTCGGTGAGGAGCACAAGTTCGTCGAGCGACCGTTCGGCGTCTTCGGTGTCGTGCTCGGGGAGCTGGACACCGACGAGGAACGCCTTCTGGACGGCGACGTCGAGGTCGGTGACCGTGGCGGTGAGTCGCCTGCCGGTCCGGCCTTGGTGGTCGTATGTCACGTCCCCACGCTATCGGCCCCGGACCCGTACCCAGGGTTCGGCACCACCTCTACGGTGGTTTTCGCGCACGAGTTCAGAGTCGCCGGCCCGCATCTCAGAGATATTGGCCCTCGTCCCCGACGTGACCGGGCTCCTCCTCGGCGATGATTTGGGACTCGCGCACCGCCACCACCGGTTTCCCGGTTGGCGGCCACAAGAACCGCCACGCACCGCTCGGAACCGCCCAGAAGCGCTGCCCGGTTTTGACGTCAATGAGGGCGAGCGCGTCGTTGCCTTCTTTCGTACCGACCGGCACCAGCAGGCCCGAGCGGGTCGTGTTCTCGTCCGGGGGAGCGCCCACCCGCCACCCGGCCAGGATCCGGTATCCGTTTTCGTAGCGTTCGTCTGCCATCGCGGATGCGAGTCTGCCACCTTCGCCCGCGGATACGAATCGCTCAGGAGGCTCGCCACGCCTCCCGCGCATTCCGGACAGGCCGCGTCACTGCACCGGTAGGGTCTCTGGTTCGCGATTTCACGCCGAGGAGCCATGTCCGAGTCCACGTTCAGCGAAGCACTCGACTACCACCAGCGGGGTAGGCCCGGGAAGACCGAGATCCGGCCCACCAAACCGACTGCGACCCAGGCCGATCTGAGCCTGGCCTACTCGCCCGGTGTCGCCGAACCGTGTCTTGCGATCGCCGACGAGCCGCTCGACGCGTTCAAGTACACCAACCGCGGGAATCTCGTGGCTGTCGTCTCGAACGGCACCGCGGTGCTCGGTCTTGGCAACATCGGCCCTCTCGCATCCAAGCCGGTGATGGAGGGCAAAGCGGTTCTCTTCAAGCGCTTTTCGGACATCGATGTCTTCGATCTCGAGGTCGGCTCGGAGGACCCGGAGGACATCATCCGCTTCTGCGAGTTGCTCGAGCCGACTGTGGGTGGGATCAACCTCGAAGACATCAAGGCGCCCGACTGTTTTCACATCGAAGACACCCTGCGGGCACGGCTCGACATTCCCGTGTTCCACGACGACCAGCACGGCACCGCGATCATCGGCGGTGCGGCCTTCATCAATGCGCTGGACCTGATCGGCAAGGACGTCGCCGAGGTCAAAGTGGTGTTCAGTGGTGCCGGTGCGGCTGGTATCGCCACGGCTCGATTTTTCCGACAACTCGGCGTGCGTGACGAGAACCTCCTGATGCTCGACAGTCGAGGTGTCATCCATTCGGGGCGCGACGACCTCACGGAGATCAAGCGGGAGTTCGTCCGGGACACCGACGCACGTACGTTGGAGGACGCCTTGCGAGGCGCAGACGCCTTCGTCGGTGTTTCGGTTGCGGGGACCGTCACCCAAGAGATGGTCAAGTCGATGGCGGTCGATCCGATCGTGTTCGCTCTGGCGAATCCTGATCCGGAGATCACCTACGACGATGCCAAAGACGCACGCCCCGACGCCATCGTGGCAACCGGCCGCTCGGATTTCCCGAACCAGGTCAACAACGTCCTCGGATTCCCGTTCATCTTCCGTGGAGCCCTCGACGTGCGCGCCAAGGGCGTCAGCGAGGGGATGAAGATCGCCGCCGCCCGAGGACTGGCCGAGCTCGCCCGCCAGCCTGTTCCCGAGTCGGTGCTCAAGGCCTATGACCTAGATCAGTTGTCGTTCGGGCGGGACTACCTGATCCCGAAGCCGTTCGATCCTCGGGTGCTCTGGACGGTGGCACCCGCGGTGGCGATGAAGGCGACTGAGGAGGGACTC
Source organism: Acidimicrobiia bacterium (assembly GCA_040905965.1). Lineage (GTDB taxonomy): Bacteria > Actinomycetota > Acidimicrobiia > Spongiisociales > ZC4RG35 > DATHWB01. The sequence goes on along the minus strand of JBBDQP010000015.1, from coordinate 43,484 downwards.
GCCCGGCAGCCGCTGGAGGACGTGGAGCAGTATCGGGACGCGTTGCGAGCCCGTTTTCAGGCGAGCTACGGCCTCATCCAGTCCATCACGGTTCGCGCGAAACGCACTCCGAAGAAGGTCGTCTATCCCTACGGCGACGACTTACGCATCATCCGTGCTGCTCGGCGTGTCTTCGATGAGGGGATCGGCAGCCCGATCCTGCTGGGCGACACGGGTGTCATCAGGGAGCTGTCGACCGAATTGCGGATCTCGCTGGACGGGATGACCGTTTTGGATCCGGTGACGGAGTCGGGTCTGCGGGCCCGCTACGCCATCCGGTTGGAGGAACTGCGACGGCACAAGGGGATGTCTCACGCGACGGCCGAGCGGGCGGTGTTCGACACGAATGTCTTTGCGTCGTTGATGGTGGAACAGGGTGATGCCGACGCGCTGATCGGCGGCCTGACGACGTTCTATCCCGAGACGATCAGGCCGGCACTTCAGATCATCAAGCTGGAGGAGGGCAGGACCATTGCCTCGGCGCTCTACGTCGTGCTCGCCAAGGGAACCCCGTACTTCTTCACCGATTGCGCGGTGAACATCGAGCCCACCGCAGATCAGTTGGCGGAGATCGCCGCCGGTGCGGTCGAAGTGGCCGAGCAGCAGTTCGATCGGGAGGCGCGGGTCGCATTCCTCAGCTACTCGGACTTCGGTTCGGCGCTCGGCGAGGAACCTGCTCGGGTGCGGACGGCGGTGGAACGGTTCCGGGAGATGCGGCCTGACGTCGCGGTGGACGGCGAAATGCAGGCGGACACCGCCGTCGTCGGTGACCTGATCCGGGCCCGTCGTCCCCAGGGACAGTTGCAGCGCGCCGCGAATGTGCTCGTGTTCCCGAACCTGACCGCCGGCAATGCCGCCTACAAACTCTTGCATCACCTGGGCGACTCCGAGGTGATCGGTCCGATCCTGACTGGGCTCGCCAAACCCGTGCACGTGCTGCAGCGCGACGCCGAGGTGGGCGACGTGGTGAATCTGACGGCATACGCCGTCGCCGATGCGCAACGAAACCGCTCGGCGGGGGCGTCCGAGTAGAGGGCGACGCGGTCGACGAACTGGGGCTGGTGGCGGAGGCGGACGGGAATCGAACCCGCCAGGGATCTTGCGACCCCTCAACAGTTTTGAAGACTGCGGAGCCCACCAGGCGCTCGTTCGCCTCCGAGGCGAGGCTAGCGGGGCGGGATGGTGACCCGGCTTGGGCTAATTCAGTGGTCCTCTATCCTTAGGGGATGTCCGATTTTGGGGGACTCATCCGCGAAGCCCGGGAGAAAGCGGGGCTGTCGTCGCACCGCGTGGCCGAATTGGTCGGTCGGGCGTCGGGTACCGTCAAAGCCTGGGAGCGGGGCCGAACCGTTCCGAACGACCCCTTCGTGGTCTCTTCGCTGGCGGCTGTCCTGGCCATCGACGAGGGATCTCTCTTTCGGGCAGCGGGTCTCGAAATTCCACTCCGTCATGAGGCGCTGACCATCGAGCAGGAACTCGCGACGATCGCTCCTTCCAAGCCGCAGCCGCAGAACCGCCCGCCGCGGGAGGAGCCGAGACCGCTCCCCGCGGAGGTTCCGTCGTCTCCCACCGCCGATGAGCAGCCGGTACTCACCCGATCCATGCCGGACGAGAACACCCGAGATGTCCAGCCCTTCGAATCGGACACTTCGCCTTCCGAGACTGTCACGGAATTTCTCGACAAGAGCAGAGATGCCATCGCCGGTGCCGCAGCACCCGCTTTCGAGATGCTGAAGAGGGCCGGGCGCGCGACGCGGCGTCCTCTCGCCACCACGCCCTCGCCCGGAGCCGGCAACGGTTCGTACATGGAGGACCCGGACGAACGGTGGTCGTATCGCCTTCGGTCGCTGTGGACTGCGACGGGTATCGGCATTCTCGGCGTGCTCTTCCTGTGGGCTGGGGCCCGGGCGCTCGAGGCGTTCGGCGAAACCTGGGATGCCCTCCTGGCCGGGTTGTGACTCGGCCGCAGGTCGTCCTCCATCCTCAGCACGTCCGGGGCTTGGAGGATGCGCTTCGTCGTCTCGACATTGATCTTCTGGTCCCCGAGGAAGATGATCTGACGGCAGCCATCCACACGAGCGGAATTCTGGTCACTTATGTCTGGGACGATGCGTATCTCCCCGGACTGAGATGGATCCAGTCCATATCTGCCGGGCACGACCACTACCCGCATGACGTGCTCGAAGCCCAGGGGGTGGTCCTCACGTCGGCATCAGGCGTCCACGCACCGCAGATGGCAGAGCACGCCTTCGCGCTCCTGTTGAGCCTCACCCGAGGTGTCGGTGTCGCCTCGCGCAACGCCGTCGAGTCCCGGTGGAAACCGATGATGCTGCACGAGCTGTCCGGAATGACCCTTGGAGTGCTCGGGTTGGGCGCCATCGGCGAGGAGGTGGCCCGACGGGCGAAGGCGTGGGGGATGGACGTGATCGGGACCAAGCGAACGACGGTCGGCTATGAGGGAGCGGCGGACGAAGTCCTCGGTGCGGATGGGACGGTCGAGGTGTTCCGCCGATCCGACGCCGTGGTGTCGGTCCTCCCCGGCGGTGACGAGACGAACGGCATCGTGACACTGCCGATGCTCGAGTCGTTGAATGGGTGGTTCGTGAATATCGGTCGGGGCAACGTCGTCTCTGAAGCAGACATCGCGGCCGCGATCGAGAGCGGCGGCCTTCTCGGTGCGGGTCTCGACGTGTTCGACACTGAGCCGCTACCCGAGACCTCACCACTCTGGAGCAATCCGCGGGTCGTGATCACGCCTCACGTCGGTGGACTGTCACCCCACTACGGCAGGCGCCTGTCTGAGATCTTCGAACACAACTTGCAGGCATTCGTCGGCGACGCCGAGTGGCGGAACCGAATCGTCTGATCAGCTGAACGCGGCGCGTGCGAGTAGTCCGACGGCGGAGATGGTGGCCACGATGAGGATTCCGTTCTGGAGGATTCGGCCTTCCACTCGCCGGTGGAGCAGGGAGCTCGCGGCGAATCCGATCGTGGCGGCCGGGGCGAGGATCAACGCCGTCGTCAGATCGTCCTTATCGGCGATCCCGGTCGCGACGAGGACCACGAGGTTGATCACGATTCCGATGGCAAAGATCGTCCCGAGCGTCGACCGAACGGTCGGCCCGGTCTGGTTCCGGTAGAGGAGGGCCACCGGTGGTCCGCCGATCGCCGATGCGGTTCCAGAGAATCCGCTGAACACGCCTGCGGCGAACCGTGTGAACCGATTCAAAGGGACCCGGACTCCACTCCCCAGGATGAGGACTGCGACGAGCACGATGCTCCCGATGAGCAGATCCAGTGTCCGGCCAACGGCAAATGACAGCACCGCCGCTGCCCCGAGCGCGCCGGGGACCCGCCCGACGATGATCCAGCCGACCCCCGCGGTGTCGAGACCCCCCCGTTCGCGGAGGAGTGCGGCGATTGCCATCGGGAGAGCGAGAATCTGCGGAGCGACCGGAACGAACCTTGGGTCGAGCAGCGTCAGGATCGGGACGGAGAGCACGGCGAAGCCGAACCCCACCGAGCCTTGCAGGGCTGCGCCGAGGAAGACGATGAGCATCGCTCCGACGGCGATCCATGGTTCGTACATCGACGGCAGCGTTGCAGTAGAAGACGCCCCCGAGAAATCCCATCGGTTTGGGGCGCTCCCGTGGCAGAATGTCGGCACCAGAGAAAGGAGGTGGTCCTACTTGGGTAGTTGTTTTGATGGGACTCTGGAGGTGGCCGAGCGCTGAGTGGCGTTCCCACCGAGACGCCACTCCAAGGTGGCGACTCCAACTCGGACCACCGACCTCTGAGATCTCAGGCATTGGTCCCCCCTGAGCGGTGACCGGTCACCGACCACACCGTCAGCTTCTCGAGGAACGTCGAGAGAACCCGGCACGAGGGTGCCGGGTTCTCTCGCGTCCGAGGTTCGCCCGCGAGTCGGGCAGAATGGGGAGTATGGGATTCCGAACTACACAGATCCACGGAGGCGTGGAGCCCGATCCGATCAGCGGGGCGATCCTCACCCCGATCCATCAGTCGACGACGTTCGTCCAGGAGGGCGTCGACGAGTACCTGGCGAAGGGGTATTCGTATTCCCGCGCAGGTAACCCGACAGTCTCAGCCTTCGAGGAGAAGGTGCGGATCCTCGAAGGCGGGGCGGGCGCCACGGCCTACGGGACCGGTATGGCGGCGACGACTGCGGTGATGCTGAGTCAACTCGATGCCGGCGACCATGTGATCTTCTCCGATGTCGTGTACGGCGGGACTCACCGCTTCGCGACGAAAGTCATGGCCCGCTTCGGCGTCGAGAGCGAGTTCGTCGACACCTCGGACCCGACGAACGTGCGCGATGCGCTTCGAGATACGACGACGATGGTCTTCACGGAGACTCCTGCCAACCCGACGTTGAAGCTCACCGATCTCGCTGCCATCAGTGAGATCACGCAGGCGGCCGGCGTGCTACACGTCGTCGACAACACCTTCCTCACCCCGTACTACCAACGGCCGCTGGAACTGGGCGCCGATCTCGTTATTCACTCGACCACCAAGTACATGGATGGTCACAACGCAACCCTCGGCGGAGCGGTCGTCGCCGGCACGCGGGAACTTCACGAGTCGCTCAAGTTCATGCAGACCGCGGGCGGTTTCATCATGTCGCCCTTCGTGGCGTGGCTGACATTGCAGGGGACGAAGACGCTGGCGAACCGGATGGATGCTCAGTCGGCGAATGCGATGGCGGTGGCCACCTATCTGGAAGGCCATCCGAAGGTGAAGCAGGTGGCGTACCCGGGTCTCGAATCGTTCCCGCAGCACGAGCTGGCAAAACGTCAGGCGTCCGGTTTCGGAGCGATGGTGTGGTTCGAGGTCGTGGGGGGGCTCGATGCAGGCAAGATCCTCATGAAGGCGGTGGAGCTCTGGTCTCTGGCCGAGAACCTCGGTTCGGTCGAGTCGCTCATCACCTACTCACCGACCATGACCCATGGCGCGATGACGCCGGAGGAACGGCACAAGGTCGGGATCGTCGACGGCCTGGTTCGCTTGTCGGTCGGTCTGGAAGATGTCGAAGACCTCATTGCCGATCTTGCGCAGGCCCTCGAGAAGGTCTGACCGGCGTCAGACGAGGTCGCCGAAACCCCGTTCGCGCATCCAGTCGTCGTTGAACACCTTCGACAGATAGCCGCGTCCCGAGTCCGGGAGGATCACGACGACGAGCTTGTCGGTGTCTTCCCTGGCGACCTGGATCGCCGCCTCGGCTGCCATGCCGCACGAACCGCCGACCAGCAGCCCTTCTTCCCGGGCAAGTCGCCGCGTCATGGCGAACGACTCGCGGTCCGAAACCATGACGAACCGGTCGATCAGGTCGAGGTCGACCGTGTCGGGGTAGAAGTCCTCGCCCACCCCCTCCACCAGGTATTGGTGGATGTCTCCGTCGGGACCGGCCGAGTAGATCGAGCCTTCCGGGTCTGCCCCGACAATCTCGACTTGCGGCTTGAGACGGCGGAGGTGGCGGGCGATTCCGGTGATCGTTCCTCCCGTCCCGACCCCGGCCACCAGCACGTCGATCTCACCGTCGGTCTGTTGCCAGATTTCGGGCCCGGTGGTTGCCTCGTGGGCGGCGGGGTTGGCCGGGTTGAAGTATTGGTTGGGGTGGAACGCGCCGTCGATCTCGGCGGCGAGCCGGCGGGCAACGCCGTAATAGCTCTCGTCGTCCTCGGGAAGAAGGTTCGTGGGGGTGACGATCACTTCCACTCCGTACGCCTCGAGTTGGCGGATCTTCTCCTGGGACACCTTGTCGGGGACGGTGCAGATCACACGGTATCCCCGGATCGCCCCCACCAGTGCGAGTCCCACTCCGGTATTTCCTGAGGTGGGCTCGATAATCGTCCCCCCTGGGCCGAGCAGCCCGTCGCGCTCGGCCGCGTCGATCATCGACACCGCGATCCGCTCCTTGATCGAACCCCCGGGGTTCACGTGCTCCACCTTTGCCACGAGGTTCCCTGGAGGATGGAGGCGGCTCAGTCGGACGAGCGGTGTGTCGCCGATTGCCTCGATCACGCTGTCATGGATCTGCATTCGGGGGAGCGTACCGGTGGTCGGTAGCCTCCCGTCCATGACTGAACAGAGCGCGTCCGACCAGTTGGTGGTCGTGGCCAACCGTCTTCCGGTCCGGCTCGACGAGTCGACCGGTCGGTGGGAGACGAGCCCCGGCGGACTGGTCAGTGCCCTTGCGCCCGTTCTTCGCCAACGGCAGGGCACATGGATCGGATGGCCAGGAATTCCCGACCAGGAAATGCAGCCGTTCACCGTCGACGAAATCGACCAGATCCCGGTGATGCTCACATCGGGCGAGATCACCGACTACTACGAAGGGTTCTGTAACGGCACCGTCTGGCCGCTCTACCACGACGCCATTCGACCGGTGGAGATCCACCGCCATTGGTGGCGTCCGTACCAGGAGGTGAACCGCCGCTTTGCCCAGACCGCGGCCGAGACTGCCACCGACGGCGCCTCAGTGTGGATCCAGGACTACCAACTCCAACTGGTGCCCGAGATGCTGCATCTGGCCCGTCCCGATCTTCGCATCGGCTTCTTCCTGCACATCCCGTTCCCACCGGTCGAAATCTTCGGGCGCCTTCCGTGGCGTCAGGAGGTCGTCAGAGGGTTGCTTGGGGCCGACGTCGTCGGTTTCCACACCCGACAGTCGATGATGAACTTCGCCCGGGCGGCTCGCACGTACGGCGATGCCTCCGGACCGGCAGAAGCCCTGTCGTTTGCCGAGCACACGACGCGAGCGGAGGTCCTTCCTATCTCGATCGACTTCGACGACTTCGAATCGGTGGCTTCGTCACCGAGCACGCGGTCCGCCGTGGACGACCTTCGGGCCGAACTGGGCGAGCCTGATCACGTGCTGCTCGGCGTCGACCGGCTCGACTACACCAAAGGCATCGACCTGCGCCTCCGGGCCTTCGAGTCGCTGCTCGAGAATCGGCCCGACCTCCACGGCAGGATCGTCCTCGTCCAGGTCGCCGTCCCCAGTCGGGAGGCGGTGGGCGAGTACCAGACGATCAGGCGGAACGTCGAGGAGTACGTGGGTCGGATCAACGGGTCGTTCGGGCGTTCGGATTGGACTCCGGTGCGGTACTACTACCGGGGCCTCGACCGGGAAGATCTGATCGCTCATTACGCGGCTGCCGACGTGTTGTTGGTGACGCCGCTACGGGACGGGATGAACCTCGTGGCGAAGGAGTACGTGGCCTGTCGGACCGACGAGACGGGTGTGTTGGTGCTGAGTGAGTTCGCCGGCGCGGCAGAACAACTCGATCGAGCCGTCATCGTCAACCCGTATGACCTGGACGGTCTGGCCCGAGCCTTCGGCGAGGCCATCGACATGGGCCTCGACGAACAGCGCGAGCGCATGCGTGCCCTCCGTAGCCATGTGCGGCGATGGGACGTCCACGCCTGGGCGGCTCACGGTCTCTCCGGGATCACGTGATCGACCCGGTCGACGCTCTCGCCCGGCTGGTCGAAGCCGACGCGCTGTTGATCGGTCTCGACTTCGACGGGGTGCTCGCCGAGATCGTCGACCGGCCCGAGGATGCGACTCCGGTCGCCGGCGTCGCCGACGTGCTGGTCGACCTCGTGGCACTGCCCGCGGTGCGTGTGGCGGCGGTGTCGGGACGGCGACGGGACGATCTTGCCGAGCGTTTGTCGCCCCCGCCCGGCGTTGTGCTGGTGGGCGAGCATGGCGCCGACCTCGGACACTCCGAGTTGGCCATTCCTCCCGACTACGACGGGGTGAAGTCTGCGCTCAAGTCCGTCGCCGCCCGATTCGATGGCGCCTGGGTCGAGGAGAAGTTGACTGGACTGACGTTGCACGGCCGTGCCCTCGAGCCCGGACCGGCCGAACGTCTGGCCGCAGAGGCGGAGAGGGTCCTCGCAGCCATCGTTCCCGGCCGATTCGAGCGGGGAAACCGGGTTGTCGATGTGCGGCTCACCGGATCCACCAAGGGGGCGGCGATGTTGGCCCTCCGCAGTGCGGGCGAGACGGTGCTCTTCATCGGCGACGACACGACCGATGAGACAGTGTTCGCAGTTCTGGGTGCCCACGACGTCGGCGTGAAGGTCGGGCCCGGTGAGACTGCGGCGATCTGTCGACTCGCCCACCCCGTCGCCGTGGTGCAGTTCCTTCGAGATCTCGTGCAGATGCGGCCTCGGTAGCCTTCTGTCATGCGCTCGAAGCGGATCGTCGATGTCACCATCGTCCTCAATCTGATCGTCATCCTCCTCGGCGCCACAGTGCGGGCGACAGGGTCGGGTGCGGGTTGCGGCCGATCGTGGCCGACCTGTCAGGGCCAGGTCCTCCCCGCGCTCGAGGGGGCGACGGCGATCGAATTCGCCCACCGCGCCGTTTCCGGATTGGCGCTGGTCGTCGTGGCATGGATGGTGGTGGCGATATTCCGGGGGTCACGTTCGGGGGACCTGGTTCGCAAGGGAGCGGTGGCGGTGGGGATCTCGATCGTCATCGAGGCACTCATCGGCATGGTCATCGTCCTCGCCGAGTGGGTGGCAGACGACGCCTCGATTGCCCGGGCGGTGTCGGTACCGATCCACCTGGTCAGCACGTTCGTCCTGCTTGCAGGCCTCGTGATGACCCGCTTCTGGCTGGTCACCGGCGTGCAGTCCCACGCACGATTGCGGAATCATCTCGGTCTGGTCGTCATCGGGAGCGGGATGATCCTGGTGGCGGCGACCGGGGCCGTCACCGCCCTCGCAGACACACTCTTCCCGAAGGAGTTCGACCTCACGGATGCGGTGACATCAGGCGAGCACTTCCTCACTCGGTTGCGGGTCGCCCACCCGGTCGTGGCCGTCGTCGTGGGGGCCGCGGCAGCGTGGTTCGCTGCCCGGCGCTTCGATGGTTCGGGGTCGACTCCGGCCAGGATCGTGGTCGGCGCCGTCGTGGTCGAGATCGCGCTCGGCGCCGGCAACGTCGCACTTCTGACGCCGCTGGGGCTCTCACTCGTCCATCTGTTGGTGGCAGACGTGTTGTGGATGGCCTGGGTGTGGCTCGGACTGGAGTTGACGGCGGTGCGGAGCGGGAATGCGGCACCGGCGTTGGACGTTGCACAGCATCCGTAGTTTCATTCGAAGATCGCGACCCACCACATCACATGGCTCTGACCTACTCAGAACTCATCGCCCAGGCCAAGCGGGAGATCGCCGAGATCGACCCGGCCTCTCTTGCCGCCCGTCTCGGCGGTGATTTCGTGCTGGTGGACGTTCGCGAGGGCGACGAGTATTCGCAGGGCGCGATCGTGGGGTCGAAACACATCTCCCGCGGTTTGCTCGAGGCGAACATCGCCATGCAGGTCCCCGACCAGTCCACGCCGATCGTCCTGTATTGCGCCGGAGGCGCCCGGTCCGCCTTGGCGGCCAAGACGCTCAAGGACATGGGCTATCTCGATGTCACCTCGTTGACCGGGGGTTTCGGCCGCTGGAAGAACGAGGGCCGTCCTTGGGCAGAACCGGTGACGCTCAATCAGGATCAGAAGGCTCGTTACAGCCGTCACACCCTGCTTCCCGAGGTGGGCGAAGAGGGACAGGCCAAGTTGCTGGACTCGAAGGTCCTTCTGATCGGTGCCGGTGGTCTCGGGTCCCCCGCCGCCATGTATCTGGCGGCAGCCGGTGTCGGGACGCTCGGGATTGTCGACTTCGACGTCGTCGATGCCAGCAATCTGCAGCGCCAGATCCTGCACAACATGGACCGACTGGGTGAATCAAAGGTGGAGTCCGCCCGTCAGACCCTGCAGGCGTTGAATCCCGATGTGAAGATCGAGCCGTACCGCGAGCGGCTCTCCGCAGACAACGTGCTCGAAATCATGTCCGGCTATGACATCGTCGTGGACGGCGGGGACAACTTCCCCACCCGCTACCTGATCAACGATGCGTCGCTGCATCTCAGGATCCCGGTCGTGCATGGTGCGATTTTCCGGTTCGAAGGCCAGGCCAGCGTCTTCCATCCCTATGTCGGCCCCTGCTACCGGTGCCTTTTCCCCCAGCCTCCCCCTCCCGAACTCGCCCCCTCATGCGCCGAGGCGGGTGTGTTGGGCGTGCTGCCCGGCATCGTCGGTTCGATCGAGGCGATGGAAGCGATCAAGCTGCTGCTCGGTATCGGTGAGCCGCTTACCGGTCAGCTTCTCACCTACGACGCTCTCACTCAGGACTTCCGCAAGCTGAAGCTCCGCCGCAACCCCGACTGTCCGGCCTGCGCCGACGAGTCGATGCCGCCGGCGATCGTCGAGTACGACGACCTGTGTATGCCGGCCGGTTCGGTCGCTCGCATCGTCTGACCGCCCCGGCCTCACCACTCCCACCACAGTCCCCGTCGGCGCCGCCGCAATCTGGTGCCGTTTTCTCAGGAGTCCTCCATGTCAGCTACTGCCACCCCGATGGTCGATGTCAATGTTCCCCGATTCAATCAAGCGCTCGTCGCCCTGTTGACAGCCGCCGCGTTCGTCCTCGATCTGCGCGTGCTGGTTGTCGTCACGTTCGTGATCCTGGCCGTGTCGTGGTTGGGCGGTCCGACGCTGGCTCCGTTCACGCGGATCTACGTGGGGCTCGTTCGACCGCGCATCCAGGGTCCTACCGAGTTCGAGCCGGCGGCTCCGCCGCGCTTCTCCCAGCTGCTCGGTGCCCTCTTCCTGGGTGCGGCAAGCGTGGCGCTCTACGCGGGGGCCATCGCCCTCGGATGGACCCTGACTCTGGTCGTCACGGCCCTGGCGTCACTCGCCGCCGCCGCCCGGATATGTGTGGGCTGCATCGTCTATGAACGGACGCTCGGCCGATGATCGAACGGTTCCTGATCTTGGTCGTGGCGGTCGGACTGGCGCTGGCGGTCGTCGTGATCCGGGAGCGAATGCGCCCGAGAAGCCTGCGCGTTCAGCCGGGGATCACCGTGTTCACCGGCCCTGATTGTCGGTTGTGCCCACCGTTGATCGCTGCCCTCGACGCCGCCGGCGCCGAGTACCGGACGATCGACGTGTCGGTGTCGGGCCTGAGAGTGGGCGTTCGATCGCTCCCGACGGTCGTCGTCGCCGACGCGCGGGGTGACATCGCGTTGCGGCGCAGCGGCCGGAGCGCGGTCGTCGACGTCGACACCATCCTGGCGGTGGCGTCCACCGGCGGGGTCGTGAAGGAGTCGGCGTGATCCGCGCCGACCACCAGATCCTCGAGGCGATGCTCTCCCATGCCGAGAACTGCCATCCGGAAGAGTCCTGCGGACTCCTGGCCATGGACGAGTCCGGTCGGATCCGGATGGCGTATCCGCTCACCAACAGCCTGCGGTCGTCGACGAACTACACCATCGAACCGCACGAGCACTTCAAGGCGCTGCGACATGCCGAAGCCCAGGGTTGGGAGATCGGCGGCGTGTTCCACAGCCACCCCCACTCGGCAGCCCACCCGTCGCCCACCGACGTGCGGCTCGCCCCCGACCCCGAATGGCTCTACGTGGTCATCGGCATGGAGGACCGCCCGGTCGTGCGGGGTTTCCGGATCATCCAGGGACAGATACACGACGAACCCATCACCTTCGAGAAGAGGACCAGACAATGAGTGCAACGATCAACCTTCCCACCATCCTCCGCGGCCACGCCGGCGGAAGCCGGACCATCGAAGTGACAGGCTCGACGGTCGGCGAGGTCTTCGACCACGTGTCCCGTGACTTCCCGAAGCTCGGCGAGCAGCTCAGTTCGCCCGACGGGGGCTTGCCGGTGTTCATGAACGTCTTCGTGGACGACGAGGACATCCGCTACCTCGCAGGACTCGACACCACAGTCGACGACCACACCGAGATCACGATTCTTCCCGCTGTGGCCGGCGGATGACGATCGCACGGGCCGGAGTCGACGCTGGCCGAATGCGCCAGCTCGGTGTTGTCGAGACCCCGTTGGTGCGTCTCGATCGGATTTCCCCACCGGGTCGGCGAATCTACGCCAAGGCCGAGTGGCACCAGCCGACTGGCTCGGTGAAGGACCGCATTGCCGCCGCCATGGTGGCTGCTGCCGAGGCGGATGGCTCGCTGGCCGGTCCTGCTGACATCGTCGAGCCGTCCTCGGGAAACACCGGGATCGCCCTCGCCCGGATCGCTCGAATGCTCGGGCACCGCTTTTCGGTACTGATTCCGGACAACGTGTCGCACGAACGCCTCGAACTGTTGGAGGCGTTCGGTGCCGCGGTCGAGTTCACTCCTGGCGCCGAAGGTTCGAATGGTGCGGTTCGACGGGCGGAGCTCCGGGCCGCACAGACAGGCGAGGTCATGCTGCATCAGTACGAGAACGCCGCCAACCCTGGGGCTCACGAAGCGACGACGGGTCCGGAGATCGAGTGGCAACTGGAAGAGCTCGGCGAGGGAGCCCCGTCGGCATTCGTTGCCACGCTGGGCACCGGCGGCACCATCATGGGTGTCGGTCGCGCACTGCGGCGCTCGTTTCCGGCAATCGAGATCGTTGCCGCCGAACCTCCGGCCGGGGAGACGATCTCGGGTCTGCGTTCGATGGCAGACGGTTACATCCCGCCGGTGTTCGATCCGACCGCCCTCGATGGCCGGGTGCTCGTCAGGTCGGGTCCGTCGATCGCGATGATGCGGCGCCTCGTAGACGAGGAGGGCCTGTTCGTGGGGCCGTCGTCGGGGGCGGCTGTCCACGCCGCGGTGCGCCGGGCGGCGGCTTTGCCCGACGGTTCCGTCGTGGTCACCTTGTTGCCGGATGCGGGTTGGAAGTATTTGTCGACCGGCGTCTACTCGGGTTCGGTCGACGAGGCAGTGGAGGCGGTCGCCGACTCGACCTTGTGGTGACTCCTACCCTCCAGGGGGTGCGTTACGGAGGAGTCGAGGCAGGCGGGACCAAGTTCGTCTGTGCGGTGGGCTCCGGCCCCGACGACATCTCCGATGTCGTCCGGATCCCTACGACCACACCCGCAGAGACGTTGCCACAGGTCCAGGCGTATTTCGCCGACCATCCGGTGGACGCGGTCGGGATCGCCACCTTCGGCCCGGTTGAGACTCGAAGAGGGCATCCGGAATTCGGCCGGATCACATCGACGCCGAAACCCCATTGGGCGGGAGCCGATCTGGTGGAAGCGGTACGAGCCGTGCTCGACGTTCCGGTCGCCATCGATACCGACGTCAACGCTGCCGCGGTCGCCGAGGCGGCGTGGGGGGCGGGGTCGGGTCACTCGTCGGTCCTCTACGTGACGGTCGGAACGGGTCTCGGCGGCGGAGCTGCCATCGAGGGTCGGGCATTGCCCGGCCTGGTCCACCCGGAGATGGGTCACGTCAGCGTGGTGCGGCGGGAGGGGGACACGTTCCCAGGCGTATGCCCGTTCCACGGCGACTGTCTCGAGGGGATGGCTTCCGGAACTGCCATGCGCGCCCGTTGGGGCCGGTCGGCGGACGAGTTGGGGGCTGACCTCGACGAGGCGGTTGCGATCGAGGCCCACTATCTCGCCGCCGGTTTCCGCCAGTTCGTCTACACCCTCGCCCCCGACGTCATCGTGATGGGCGGCGGGGTCTCGCATCTGCAGGGTCTTCACACCGCCACCAATGACCGTCTCGTGGAGATGATGGCCGGCTATGCGATCCAGCCTGAGCATCGGGCAGGGTTCGTGGTCGCCCCGGGTCTGGGAGACGACGCCGGCATCGCAGGTGCCCTCGCCTTGGCGGAATCCGCCCGCTGACGGGAACTGCGGAGACCCTGTCGGCGTTGCATTTGTACAGAACCCGGGACGCGTATCACGAGCTTGCCGTGTGACACCCGCCCTCCCTTTCAGGCAGCGCGTCCCGGGTTCTGCTCAATCAGCGTCCCCGGACCGCTTCGAGTTGCGCTTCCAGCGCAGCCGCGTCCTTGACTGGCGCCTGGCACACGAAGTCCTCACACACGAACGCCCACGTCTCGTTCTCCCGGTGCCGCCCCTCCAACAACGGCACCGCGTCTGATCCATCGCCGTCACGGTCGATGGCGAGCACCAGGTTGGGCCGGTACCGGCTCCACACGACGCCCGCCATCACGTCGGCGTCCTCGCCGACGACGGCGACTTCCACGGCACCGGAGACGTCGAAGTCGATCACGCCGAGCATGTGTCCGACTGCCGACGGCGAGCGCTCGACGATCAAGGCGGCCGCTCGCATGGCGCCTTCCGCTTGGACGACGAGATCGTGCTCGCCGGTGTAGGCGGCGAGGCGCATGAGGGCATCCGCCGCCATCGAGTTCCCCGACGGAGAAGGATTGTCCATCAGATCCTTCTGGCGCACGAGCAGGTGCTCGGAGTCAGAACCGCTCGTGTAGAAGCCGCCGTCCTCGGCCGCGAACAGGGTGGGGATCGTCCTTGTCAGCCGCTCGGCCTCAGTGAACCACCGCAGATCGCCGGTCGCCTCGTAGAGGCTGAAGCACCCGAGCGCCAGGGCGGCGTGGTCCTCGGCGAAGGCAGGAACCTTTGCCTCGCCTTCCGTCCACACTCGCAGGAGTCTGCCGGTCGAATCGGTCAGGCGATCGAGGACGAAGTCGGCGCAGCGGGCGGCACGATCGATCAAGTCCGGCCGTCTGAGCACCGCTCCGGCCTCGGCGAATGCACGAATCGCCAGCCCGTTCCACGCCGCGACGACTTTGTGGTCGAGTCCCGGGCGGGTGCGACCCTCTCGGGCTTCGAACAGCACTTGGCGAACTTCTTGGTCGAGTCGGCGAGCTTGGGTCTGTTCGATTCCGAGGATCTCGGTCACTTCGGAGAGCAGCCGGGCGTGGTGGAGGATGTTCGCTCCTTCGAAGTTGCCGCCTGCAGTGATTCCGTATCGGGCAATTGCGAAGTCGGCACGATCGCCCAGCGCCTCTCTGAGTTCGGGTTCGGTCCACACGTAGAAGGTCCCCTCGGCGCCCTCGGAGTCGGCATCCTCGGCCGACGTGAATCCGCCTTCGGGGTTGCTCAGATCGCGGGCCAGGTATTCCAAGGTGCGAACTGCCACCTCGGTGAACCATTCCGAGTCGAACACCTGGCCGGCCCGCAGGTACAGCCGCGCCAGTTGGGCGTTGTCGTAGAGCATCTTCTCGAAATGCGGCACGAGCCATTGAGCGTCCACCGAGTAGCGGGCGAAACCGCCACCGAGGTGGTCGTGGATGCCACCGGCGGCCATCCGCTCCAGGGTCTGGCGGACCATCGGTCCCGCCTTCGGGGCCCAACTGCGGCCCGTGATGCGCAACAGGAAGTCGAGTGCGGGCTGCTGTGGGAACTTCGGCGCTCCACCGAGGCCCCCGTGTACCGCGTCGAAGTCCCGTTCGAGTTGGCCGTACGCTCGATGCAGGGAGTCGGCGTCCGGCGGCGTCTCGCCCGACGGGATGGGCCGACTGATCGCCTCGGCGAGCCGTTCGGCCTGGTCGAACAGTTCTCCCCGGCGCTGGCCCCACGCGTCGGAGATCGCGGTGAGAAGTTGGGTGAATGACGGCATCCCATGCCGAGGTTCCGGCGGGAAATACGTCCCGGCGTAGAAGGGACGGCGGTCTCCATCGAGGAACACGGTCATCGGCCATCCGCCCCGCCCCGTCATCGCCTGGGTGGCGCTCATGTAGACCGCGTCGACGTCGGGGCGTTCTTCCCTGTCGACTTTGACGTTGACGAAGCGCTCGTTCATGAGGGCGGCCGTTGAGGCATCCTCGAAGGACTCGTGCGCCATCACGTGACACCAATGACACGCCGAGTAGCCGATGGAAAGGAGGATCGGGACATCACGGGAACGGGCAGCATCGAACGCCTCGTCGCCCCACTCGTACCAGTCGACGGGATTGTCGGCGTGCTGGCGGAGGTAGGGAGAGGTGGATCGGATCAGGCGATTCGGCAACTACTCGTTCTCCGGACAGGGGAGGTCGAGGGTATCGGGTCGGCTGGCGCAATCGCAGTCGGCGCACGGGAACAATTTCCCACAGTTCGGCGTTGCTGTGGATAAGTCTGTGGACATGCTGGGGATCCTCGGGTTCTCCTGGGGAAAACATCTGGAGAACTCCTGGTTTCACTCCGATGAACGTTGGGTAGGTGAGAAACATGTCTGCAGGGGTTCACAAACGACCACCCATCTGTCATATTGAGTCCCCGTGTCTGCTCGGTTCGCGAAACCCAGGCGAGGCCCGAGCGCAGCTCGAGACCTCACCCCGCGTGGCCTTGCGTCCCGTGGCCTTGCAGTCCCTCGGTTCATTCCGAATGGCTGTCGTCGCGAGACGGGAAGCGCAGACACGGACTGACGGACAGCCGCACGCCAATTCTCCAACACAATTCGTCGCCCCCCGGAGGTTCGATACCAGTGGCAACTGCTGAAACGCGAAACAAGGCCGAGAAGGACAAGGCTCGCAAGTCTGTCGTGAGCAAACTCACCGATGAGCGCGGCCGTCTCACCACCGACCTTGTGTCGCAGTACCTGACCGCCATCGGCGAATACGACCTGCTCACCGCCGAACAAGAGGTCGAACTGGCCCAGCGCATCGAGGCCGGCGAGGAAGCCGCCGAGCGGCTGGAGAAGGGCGACTACTCCGGCAAGAAGGAAGAGATCGAGCTGCGTCGCCACGAGCGCAAGGGCCGTGAGGCCAAGGACGCGTTCCTCACCGCCAACCTGCGTCTCGTCGTCGCCAACGCCCGTCGGTACGCCAACACCTCCGGGATCGACTTTCTCGATCTCATCCAGGAAGGCAACCTCGGGCTCATCCGTGCCGTCGAGAAGTTTGACTGGCGCAAAGGCTTCAAGTTCTCGACGTATGCGACCTGGTGGATTCGACAGGCGATCACCCGTGCCATCGCCGACAAGTCGCGAACGGTGCGAATTCCTGTTCATCTGCACGACACTCTCGCCGCCGTACGTGCCGCGCAGGCCAGCCTCAAGGCCGAACTCGGTCGCGACCCCCGCCCCGAAGAGATCGCGGAAGAGGCCGGAGTCACGGTCGACAAGGTCGAACTGGCACTTGGCGTCGCCGACACCGTCTCGCTCGAACAGCCGGTCGGCGAGGATGGCGCCCAACTCGGTGACTTCATCGAGGACGCCGACGCTGCCGACCCGGTGCAGATCACCGAAGAGATGGATGTCGCCAATTCGCTTCGCAAGTCGATCGAGCGTCTCCCCACGCGTGAAGGCCGGATCCTGGCGCTCCGCTACGGCTTCTATGACGGCGTGCCGCGCACCCTCGAGGAGATCGGCGAAGAGTTCAACTTGACCCGCGAGCGGATCCGTCAACTCGAGAAGCTGGCGCTGTGCCGGCTGCGTCACCCGTCCTTCGGCATCCGTGAGCAGGACCTGATCTGAGGGTTCGTCCCGAATCCTGAAACGATGAAACCCGGCCGTCATGGCCGGGTTTCATCGTCGATCTGCAAGGTTCGACCGCGGCGGGCTGGATGTCGTGTCCCTCCGGATCTACTTCGGCTGGCTCTCAACTCGACCGACGACGACTGGCCGGTCTCGCCCACCTTCGCCGTGGCAGCGTGTCTATGCTCTCGGCTTCGTGACAGGCTCAGCAGTGGCACTCGTGGCGGACTCCCGCCGTCCATGGCGGCTTCTTGCGCTATTCGCACTGATTGGTGTGCTTCTGGTTCCCCTCGAAGGTGTGGCGCAGGAGGGCGACACGATCGTCAGCCACCTGAGGGTCGAGAACGACGAGGGAGAGCGTATCGGGGTCGAGGGTATCCGGCTCGTGGTGACCACCGAAGACGAGGCTGAGGTCGGCGAAGGCGTGTCGGATGCCGAAGGGTTCTTCGAGGTCGGTGTGCCAGGACCAGGCACCTATGTCGTTACGATCGACGAGGGCACCATCCCCGCTGGCGTGTTTCTGCGCGACCCGACACGGGATTCCGTCACGATCAACGTGCTCCCTGGTCAGCCCGGTCGGGCACTCTTCGCCCTCAGTCCCACGCCCCCGGTCGACGACGAGGGCACGGTCCTTGGAGGATCGCTCGGATTCTCGGGACGAGCGCTCGCCCAGCTCACCACGGAGGGTTTGAAGCTCGGACTCTTCCTTGCCATGGCCGCCATCGGGCTTTCCCTCATCTTCGGAACAACCGGGCTGGTCAATTTCGCCCACGGCGAGATGATCGGCTGGGGCATGTTGATGGCGTACTTTTTCAACTTCTATGGGTTCGCCGGTGCCTTTGGATTCCTGTCCGGCCTTCCCCCTCCTTTCGGCGGAGGCGTCAATCTGATCTTCGCGATCATGATCGCCACGGTCTTCGGTGCCGGCCTCGGCTACCTCATGGACAAGGTCGTGTTCGCGCCGCTGCGCAAACGCGGAGTGTCGCTGATCGCCCAACTGGTGGTGACGATCGGCATATCGATTTTCCTGCGTTTCGTGTACCTCTTCGCCTACGGCGGCGTTCCCCGGTTCTATCGGGACTACACCGCCCAGTCGGGTATCGAGTTCTTCGGACTCATCACCATCACACCCAAGGATCTGGTCACAGGTGGGCTCTCGTTGCTCATCCTGATCGGTGTTGGCGTCGTCCTCACTTTCACCCGGATCGGGAAAGCGATGAGGGCCGTGGCAGACAACCGCGATCTGGCCGAGTCATCGGGGATCGATGTGCAGAAGGTCATCCGGTTCGTGTGGGTGTCCGGTGGAGCCCTCGCCGCTCTCGGCGGTGCCTTCCTGGGGCTCTCGGAGGTGGTCGGATTCAACACCGGATTCCGGTTCCTGCTCCTCATCTTCGCCGGCACCATCCTGGGTGGGCTCGGGACGGCCTACGGCGCGCTTGTCGGGTGTCTCCTCGTGGGAATCGGGGTGCAGGTGTCGACCTTGTTCATTCCCACCGAGCTGAAGAATGTCGGGGCCCTGGCGGTGCTCATCGTGGTGCTGGTCATCCGCCCGCAGGGCATCATGGGCAAGCGTGAGAGGATCGGGTAGATGAAGGCATGATCGACTGGGGATTCATCTTCGAACAGAGCCTCACGCAGGCGATCGACTTCAACGCCATCGCGTTCGTCCTCGCCGCCATGGGTATCAACGTCCACTTCGGCTACGCCGGGCTTCTCAACTTCGGCCAGATCGGGTTTGTGGCGATGGGAGCCTATGGATTCGGCCTCACTCTCACGTTTTTCGGAATCCCGAACGTGTTCGTGGCCGTGCTGGTCGGCATCGGGTTCTCCGTGATCTTCGCTCTGCTCCTGGGAATCCCGACCCTGCGCCTGCGCTCGGACTACCTGGCGATCGTCACGATTGCCGCGGCGGAAATCGTGAGGTTGGTTGCACGGTCCACCCCTTTGCGGCCGATCACCGGCGGCGCCGAAGGACTCAACCAGTTCATCGGTCCGTTCCGCGATCTGAATCCCTTCAACGCCAGCGGAACGTACGGCTTCGGTCCCTGGTCGTACCGGGGGACGCAGCTCTTCGTGATCATCCTCGGCTGGATACTGGTTGCGTTGGTCGTGTATCTCGTGTGGCAGCTCATGCGGAGTCCGTGGGGCCGAGTCGTCAAGGCGATCCGAGAAGACGAAGACGCTGCCCGGGCGCTCGGCAAGAACGCCTATTGGTACAAACTCCAGGCTCTCATCCTCGGTGGCGTCCTCGGTGGCCTCGCCGGGATCATCCTTGCCGTCGGCAACGCCGCCATCCAGCCCGACTTCTTCTCCGCACCCCAGACATTCCTGTTCTGGCTGGTCTTGATCCTGGGAGGAGTCGGCCGGGTGTGGTCACCTGTGGTGGGAGCGGTGCTGTATTGGGTGATCATCACCTTCATCCGCAACCTTGGTCGACAGCTCGTTTCGGCCGGTTACGTCCCCACGAGCGTGATCGACACCAGTCAGATCGACCAGATCCAGTTCTGGATCGTCGGCCTGTCGCTGGCGCTCCTGATGGTGTTCCGCCCACAGGGGATCTTCGGGTCCCGAGAGGAGATGGCTCTCGATGCTCGATGACGCCACCACCGACCAGCCGCTGGCGACACTTCCATGGGAGCCTGGCGTCTCCAAGCCTGATCCGATCCTCGTCGTCGACGGTATGCGGAGGGCTTTCGGGGGACTGGTTGCCGTCGATGTGGACCACCTCGAGATCCAGCGCGGGATCATCACCGCCCTCATCGGACCCAATGGCGCCGGAAAGACGACGTTCTTCAACCTCCTCACCGGATTCGATACCCCTGACCGGGGGAGCGTCACCTTCGACGGCGACGCGATCGACAATCCATCGCCGCATAATCTCGCCAAGCGCGGAATGGTAAGGACCTTCCAACTCACCAAGGCGCTCACCAAGCTGTCGGTGATGGAGAACATGAAACTCGGTGCCAAGAACCAGCGGGGGGAGCGCTTCTTCTCAGCCCTCTTCACGTCGATGTGGAGCAAACAGGAGTCCGGCATCGAGGCTCGGGCCGACGAGCTTCTCACCCGTTTCAAGATGGATCACATGCGCGACGAGTACTCCGGAACGCTCTCGGGTGGTCAGCGCAAGTTGCTGGAGATGGCCCGCTCGCTGATGACCGAACCGCGCCTGGTCATGCTCGACGAGCCGATGGCCGGCGTGAACCCTGCGCTGACCCAGTCGCTGCTCGAACATGTGAAGGGGCTGCGCGACGAAGGGATCACGGTGATGTTCGTAGAACACGACATGGACGTCGTACGCGACATCTCCGACTGGGTCGTCGTCATGGCCGAAGGCCGCATCATCGCCGAAGGCCCACCAGAGTCGATCGGCCAGAACCAGGCCGTCATCGACGCCTACCTCGGTGTGCACCACGACGCCCCTCTCGACCCCGAAGAAGAGGAGGAGCGTCTGGCCCGGGCTCAGCAGGCAGAGGCGCAGCAGGAGGAGGAGGAGGAGTGAGCGAGCAGACGCCTCTCATCGAGATCAAGGGTGTCGTCGCCGGATACGTTCCCGGTGTAAATATCCTCGACGGAGTGGACCTGCTACTCGCCCCCGGTGAACTCGTCGGGATCATCGGACCCAACGGGGCGGGGAAGTCCACGATGCTCAAGGCGCTCTTCGGGTTGATCGAAGTTCGGGAAGGATTCGTGACCTTCAAGGGCGAGGACATCAGCGATCGCAGGGCACACGAGCTGGTGGAAATGGGCATCGGTTACGTTCCGCAGAACGACAACGTCTTCCCTTCTCTGACCATCGAAGAGAATCTCGAGATGGGGCTGTACCTGCGCCCTGAGAAGACCAAGGAGCGGATGGGGTACGTCCTGGACATGTTCCCACGGCTCGCCGAGCGCATCCGGCAGCGTGCAGGGTCACTGTCCGGCGGTGAGCGCCAGATGCTGGCGATGGGACGGGCGTTGATGATGGAGCCCGAAGTGCTGCTTCTCGACGAACCGTCGGCGGGCCTGTCTCCGGCCTTGCAGGACGAGGCGTTCATCCGAACCAAGCAGATCAACCGCACCGGCGTCGGTGTGATCATGGTGGAGCAGAACGCCCGCCGTTGTCTGCAGATCTGTGATCGTGGCTACGTGCTCGATCAGGGACGTAACGCCTACACGAACACAGGCGCAGAACTCCTCAAGGACCCGAAGGTCATCGAGCTCTATTTGGGAACCCTCGCCAAGGCCAACTGAACCGGGCCAAAGGCGGGCGTTTTCTCAGCTTCTCGGCGCGAATTTTGGCGTGCCGTCGTTGGCGTCCTTCACTCCGTTCTGACATTGCGCGACGGACATGAAGGCCTTCGTCAGCTCCGCGTCTGCGTAATCGGCCAACTCCGGCTTGGCGACGTCGATGACTTTCTCGAATCCGACGAATATGTGGGAGACAACTTGCGGGTACTCGTTGTTCCCTGCCGCGTGAAGGGCATCGACGTCGGCGTCGATCTCACCGATGATCTGGTCAGCCACGAACAAACCGTTACGAATGTCCTCGCGTAGGCGCTCGACGTAGAAACTGGACGGGAGGGCCTCGATGGAGGCTGCGAGTTCCTGGTTGCGTCTGCGAGCGTCAGCAAAGGTATCGCGGTACAGCGACCGTCTGGCCCCCACGTCGGTCTCGATACGGGAGGCCGAGGACATGGCGTTCATGATTCCGCCGATGTCGAGCTGCCAGTTCCACATCACCGTGCACACCTCTTCGGCGACGGTCACCAATTCCGGATCGGGCGGCGGCTCTGCGACCGGCTCCGCGCACGCGGCGAGGACCAGGGAGATGACGAGCGCCACCCGGTGAGGCCGCATGACGAGATCGTACTGTTGATGGTTCCGTACGTATCGAGAACGTGAAGGGCCGGCCCCCGTGGGCCGGCCCTTCGTCAACCGTTACGAGTGTCTTGGCTTCAGGAAGCGAAGACGTACACGTCGAGGTCGGAGTTGGGGGTTGGTCCACCGTCGTAGGTGCGGACGCCGAAGCTGGCCGCGGCCGGCTCGCCGGCGTCCACGAACTCGTAGGGACCGCCCACGCCGTCGTAGTCGATGTCGACGCCGTCGTCGACCAGTGCGATGCACTCAGCGAAGCTCGTGCACTTGGTGCCGTCCTTCGTGACGCCGTTGATCTCGGCCTTGAAGATGTTGGGATCGTCACTGTTGGCGACCGCCGCAGCAAGCGCCGTGATGATGATCGCGTCGTAGGTCTCGGCGCCGTAGGCATAAATGCCGCCGACTCCGCCTTCGTACGCACCTTCGAGACGTGCGGTGAAGTCGGAGATGGCTCCGAGATCCACCGACGGCTCTGTGCCCTTCATGCCTGTGATGATGGACGGATCCGACAGCTCGTTGCCGATGCCGCCGATGTTGCCATCGACGCCCCACACGTTCTTCACGGTTGCGCCGATTCCGCGCTCGTGCATGGTGGTGAGGATGTTGGCCGACTCGGCGAATCCGATCACGACAATGGCATCGGGATCTGCGTCGACCATCGAATCGACTTCGGCGTCGAAGTTCTCGGTGTCGACCGCGTATGCGGTGAAGACCGGGATCGTTCCACCAGCCGCTTCGAAGTTCTCCTTGAAGGCGTCAGCCAGACCCTGGCCGTAAGACTCCTGGCGGTAGAGCACCGCAGCAGTCTCGTTGCCCTGTGCGATCACCTGGTCGGCGAGCACCTTGCCCTGGAGCAGGTCGGACGGGGCAGTACGGAAGTACAGGTCGTTGTCGGCATAGGTGGTGAACGTCGGCGAGGTGTTCGCCGGCGAGAAGTGGACGACACCGTTGCCGGTGATCTTGTCGATGACGAGCAGCGACACGGCCGATGAGGCCGCGCCGACGATCACGTCGACGTTGTTCGCCAGAAGTCGATCGACTTCGGGGTTCGCGATGTCCTGGTTTGTGTCTCCCGAGTCACCCTCGATGAGAACGGCATCCTCGCCGAGGACGCCGCCGGCCTCGTTGATGTCCTGCACGGCAAGACGGGCTCCCGCTACCTCGGGTGGGCCGAGAAACGCGAGGTCGCCGGTGACCGGTAGCAGTGTTCCTACTGTCAGAACGCCATCGCCCTCACCCTCGACTGCATCTCCTCCGCCACAGGCGGCGAGAATCATGCCGAGAATCGAGGCGACGGCTACCGACCGCAGCCATTTGTTGGTGCGCATCAGTTTCCTTCCTCCTTGTTGGTTATGCCACGAATGGCAACGGGACAACGATAGGCGGATTCTTCGGCGCTGGCACAGTTTCGTGGCCAGTCCGGGAGAACATCCTTGATCTCAGGCGCTGTCGTCGACTGGCAGCCAGAGCAACTTCAACGGCTCGACCCGCACGTTTGAACGCTCCAATCCGATGGCGAGCTCTTCGATTTGGATTGCGGCGGCATCCCACCGGGCCCCGAACTCCTCCACATCACGAGCGAGATCGCTCTCGAGGTCGAGGAGTTGCTCGCGCTCCATGGCCAGACGGTCTTCGGGAGCGTACGTGAGGACTTCTCCCAGTCGGTCCCCGGTCGCGGGATCGACGATCGCGCCGAGGGTGAAGGAGTCGTCCGCCATCCGCGGGATCGTACCGGCACCCCTGCGAGCGCGTTCTCCTACCATCGACCCATGGCCGAAACGCTGGACAGGGGTCCGAATGACTGGCTCATCGACGAGATGCGCGCCCGCTGGCTCGTCGACCCGGGGTCGGTGAGCGAGTCTTGGGCGACCTACTTCGACGGCCACGCTGCCGCCCCGGCACCGACTGCGGCACCCACTACGGCACCCAATACGGCACCGACTACGGCGCCGACTACGGCACCGCCCACTCCTGACGAACCTACGTCACGCGACGAGGACGAGGTGAAGTCCGAACCTCCGGAAGGATCCACGCCGCTGCGGGGCATCACTGCCACGATCGCCAAGCGGATGGACGAGTCGCTGTCCGTTCCGACGGCGACGTCGTTCCGCGTCGTTCCGGCCAAGCTCCTCGAGGTCAATCGGCTGATACTCAACAACCAGTTGAAGCGGTTGACATCAGGCGGGAAGGTGAGTTTCACCCACCTCATCGGGTACGCCCTGGTGAGAGCGGTGCGCGAGAACCCTTCGCTCAACGTGTCCTATGCCGAGATCGACGGCGACCCTCACGTCGTCGAGCACGAGCATGTCAACTTCGGTCTCGCCATCGACATCGAGCGCAGTTCGGGGGAACGGGTACTCCTCGTTC
Organism: Acidimicrobiia bacterium; assembly: GCA_040905965.1. Lineage (GTDB taxonomy): Bacteria > Actinomycetota > Acidimicrobiia > Spongiisociales > ZC4RG35 > DATHWB01. Next base: position 18,907 of record JBBDQP010000015.1, on the reverse strand, counting down.
CGAACATCAAGGCCGCCGAAGAGATGGACTTCCGGGGGTTTTGGATGGCCTACGAGGACCTCGTCGACCGGACGAGGAACAACAAGCTCTCACCTGACGACTTCGCCCACACGACGGTCAGTCTCACCAATCCGGGCACGATCGGGACGATCCAGTCGGTTCCCCGGCTCATGGCGGGTCAGGGTCTCATCGTCGGTGTCGGCGCAATCGCCTACCCGCCGCAGTACGAGGCGGCCGACCCTCGATATCTCGCCCGCCAGGGCATCGGCCGCACCATCACGCTGACGTCGACCTATGACCATCGAGTCATCCAGGGGGCTCAGAGTGGCGAGCTGCTCAGACGCATGCACCAGTTCCTCCTGGGCGAGGATCAGTTCTACGACCGGATCTTCGAAGCGCTCGAGATCCCGTACACGCCCGCTCGGTGGGCCACCGACGACAACCCCCCGCAGGGTTCTCCCGAGTGGTCCGAGAAACAGGCGAAGGTCTTCCAGATGATCAACGCCTACCGGGTGCGGGGCCATCTGATCGCAGACCTGGACCCGCTCCATCAGAAGAAGCCGACGATGTACAAGGAGCTCGACCCGCTCCACTACGGGCTGACCATCTGGGATCTCGACCGCGAGTTCGCCACCGGTGGGATCGGCGGCGAACCGGTGATGCCCCTGGGTCAGATTCTTTCTGTCCTGCGCAACGCCTATTGCCGCAGCGTGGGCATCGAGTACATGCATATGCAGGAGACCGATCAGAAGCGGTGGCTGCAGGACCGGCTCGAAGGGGTCTCCCCGGTGGTCGAAAAGTCGGAGAAGCTCCGCCTCCTGCGCAAACTTGAGCAGGCGGAAGGGTTCGAGAAGTTCCTTCAGACCAAGTTCGTCGGTCAGAAGCGGTTCGGGTTGGAAGGCTCCGAGAGTCTCATTCCTCTCATCGACGCCCTGCTCGGGTCGGCGGTCGAGGACGGGATCACCGAGTCGGTCTTCGGGATGGCGCATCGCGGCAGGTTGAACGTGCTCGTCAACGTGATCGGAAAGAGCTACGAGCGGATCTTCCGCGAGTTCGAGGGCGAACTCGATCCCGAATCACTCGCCGATTCCGGCGACGTCAAATACCACCTTGGCGCCAGCGGCAAGTATGACTCCGAGAACGGATCGATCGAGGTCGAGGTCGTGGCCAATCCCAGCCACCTCGAGGCGGTGGATCCGGTTCTGGAGGGAGTCGTGCGCGCCAAGCAGGAGCGGGCGGGCTCACAGGGTCACGAACAGATCCTCCCGATCCTCATTCACGGTGACGCCGCCTTCGCCGGGCAGGGCGTCGTCGTGGAGACGCTGAATCTCTCCCAGCTTCGTGGATATCGAACCGGCGGGACCGTCCATATCATCGTGAACAACCAGGTGGGTTTCACCACCTCGACCCTCGACGCCCGGTCCAGCTTCTATGCCACCGATGTCGCGAAAACGGTGGCCGCCCCGATCATCCACGTCAACGGGGATGACCCCGAAGCAGTTGCCCGAGTGGCACGGCTGGCGTTCGCATTCCGCCAGGCGTTCCATAAGGACGTCGTGATCGACATGATCTGTTACCGGCGGCGAGGCCACAACGAGGGGGACGAGCCGTCCTACACCCAGCCGGTCATGTACAAGCTGATCGATCAGCATCGCTCGGTGAGAAACCTCTACATGGAGCGGCTGATATCCCAGGGCGATATCACCGACGAAGAAGCCCAGGAGTTGGTGAGCGAGTTCCAGCAGGAACTGGATCGGGCTTTTCAGGCATCGCGGGACAAGGGGCCGACGTCCGCCGGACCGCGCCCCGTCGTCGAGCCGGTCACCGATCCCGAATCGGCGGTGGCCCGTGCCGAACTCGAAGAGGTCCTTCGGTACGTCACGGCACCGCCCGAGGGCCACGTGATCCATCCGAAGCTCGATCGGATGCTGGACGAGCGCCGCCTCGCCCTCGACAACGACTCGGTGGATTGGGGGACGGCGGAGGCCCTGGCACTCGGTTCGCTCGCCCGAGAGGGTGTCCCCATCCGGCTGGCGGGCGAGGATTCACGGCGAGGCACCTTCAGCCATCGGCACGCCGAGCTCACCGACTACCAGACCGGCGAGAGTTGGGTGCCGCTGCAGACGCTGACGGAGGGCACCACGCGGGTGCGCATCGTCGATTCGCTTCTCAGCGAGTTCGCCGCCGTGGGGTTCGAATATGGGTATTCGATCGAGTGGCCCAAGGCGCTGGTCATCTGGGAGGCGCAATTCGGTGACTTCGCCAACGGCGCCCAGGTGATCATCGATCAGTTCCTCGCCCCCGGTGAGAGCAAGTGGGGTGAGAGGACAAGTCTCACCTTGCTTCTTCCGCACGGATACGAGGGTCAGGGTCCGGAGCACTCGTCTGCTCGTATCGAGCGGTATCTCAACCTTTGCGCGCATGACAACATGCGTGTTGTCGTCCCGGCGACCAGCGGTCAATACTTCCACCTGCTCCGCAGGCAGGCGCTTCTTCGGCCCCGCAAACCGCTCATCGTCTTCACACCCAAGTCACTGCTGCGCACGAAGGCGTCGTTCTGCACGGCCGCCGACCTATCGGGAGGCCGGTTCGAGCCTGTGGTGGTTGATCCGACCGTGCCTTCCGGGGCAAGACGGGTGGTGCTGTGCACCGGCAAGGTCTATCACGATCTCATTTCCCACAGAGCTGCTCACGAAATCGACGGTATTGCCATCGTCAGGGTGCCTCAGTTGTTCCCCATCCCGGAGGAAGAGCTCGCGGCTGTGGCGGAGGCGCACCCCGATGCGGAGCTCGTGTGGTGTCAGGAGGAGCCGCAGAACATGGGGGCGTACGGCTTCTTGTGGCATGAGCTGCGGGCGATCTTCGGACGCGAACCTCGTTATGCCGGCCGTTCTCCGGCTGCCAGCCCCGCCACCGGGTCGATGAAACGCCACCTGACCGAGCAGGAAGCACTCGTCGCAGACGCCCTCGGGTGACCTCTCAGGCGTCGGGCGGCGGTGTGTAGGAGGCGGAGACCACCCGAGTGCCCTCCACCGCCAGAGTCCAGATGGATCCCTTTTTCACGTCGAATACCCCGTTTGGGCTGTAGAGGGGCACACCCATCGCGTCGAGCGTCCGGATGATCCCGGGGATCACGTCTCCGTGGGTGCACGCCACCACGTGCTTGCCACCCATAGTGCGTAGCCACTCGAGCGTTTGGGCCTCCCTGGCGCCTTCGGCGAGGAGCTCGGCGTCTTCGACATGGCTGCCAATACTGACAGCGAGCGGTTCCACGGTCTCCCGGCACCGGACGTACGGTGAAGAGAAGATGGCGTCGATGTCATGGGATGCGAGGGCGCGTGCAATGGCCTGTGCCTGCCGTCGACCCTTCTTGCTGAGCGGTCGGAGCCGATCGTCGCCTTCCCACGCCGTCCGATCGCCTGCGGCAGCGTGGCGAATGAGCCACACAGTTCCGACCGAAAGCAACTCGCCCAGATCGGAATCCACGAGAACTCGATCGTGATCGTAGGTCAGCAGGTCGCGAGCGGCATCAGGGGTGAGCCAGCGGATTTCGTCGACCTCGTCGTTCGGCGTGAACTCGGTCTCGGACCGCATGCGCATCGCGTAGTACCTGACCACCTTCGCTTTGCCGGAGGCGAGGCGGTATTCCACCTCTGCAAGAGGGCGGATGACATCGGCCCGGACGCCCGTTTCCTCCTCGACTTCTCGCACCGCGGTCGACTCGGGGGACTCGCCAGGATCGGCCTTGCCCTTCGGTAACGACCAGTCGTCATAGCGGGGCCTGTGCGCAACGAGCACACGAAGATCGCCGTTCTCGTCGGGGCGGATCACCAGACCGCCCGCCGCCAGGATCGGTGTGTCGTTCACGTCTGTCCGAGTGTGCCTTACGCGGACTCGAAGAGCGAACCGGTCTGCGGCATGGTGTCGACCACCGTGTTGTCGATACCCACAGCCGGAGCACGGGGAGGGCTAGGACTCGTCGTGCGGACTCTTGGTGATGATTGCATCGAGCAGCGACATGGCGATTTCTGTCGTGTCAGCCAGGTGGACGACTCCCGACCCGGTCGGGAGTCGGGTCTGGATGAACTCGACAATGGAGCTCCACTCGGCCCCCACCGCCACCACCGGAATCGGCGCGGCCCCTCGAAAAGGTGCAACAAAGGCCGAATTCCAGGCGACGACCAGTTCGGCGAATGTCCCAATGCTTCCTGGAAGGGCGATCACCCCGTCGCTCGATTCCACGAGGCGGGCGATTCGCTGTGAGATCGTGCGCTCGGCGATCTCTTCTCCGATGTGGGCGTTTGCGCCTGACCGTCCCGGAAACACCGTGGGCACAGTGACGCCGATCACCCGGCCGCCTGCGGCCGCCGCTCCGGCAGACACTGCCTCCATCGTCCCGCCATACCCGCCGGTCATCACTGCCCAGCCGCGCTCTGCGATGGCGCGTCCGACGCCCTCTGCCGCCGCCCAGTCTTGCGATCCGGCGACGGTCGTCGACGATCCGAACACTGCGATCGCCGTCATGGTCGGCTCACCTCCAGCACTGCGTCGCGGATGATGTGGCGTTCGGTGTCGAACAAGGCGTTGTGCATCGAGTGCTCGAGCCACAGCAGACGGCTCTTCTCGCCCAGGGCCTTTCGCAGGATGGGCCCGCTCTTCGGATGCGTCGTCTGATCTGCCCGCGACTGGATGACGAGCGACGGCACTTCGATGTGCGGTGCGGTTCGAAGGGCGCGCCGTGATACGCGGTAGAGCTCGGCTGCGGCAATTGTCGGGAACCCGTTGGCGTGGATCCAGAAGGGAGCGACCTCAGCGTCGAGAGGCGGGGGAGGCTCAGGGGGCCACAGGAACTCGGGCCGGAGGCGGTGTGCGATCCGCGAGAACCGCATGCGCCAGTCTCGAAAGACGATCGGACTGTTGATCGTCGAGAGCGTCGCGATGGGGCACCGGTTTGCAGCGATGACGGCCAGGAGGCCGCCCATCGACAGGCCGACCAGATGGATTCGACGATGGTCACCGACCTCTCGAATCGCATCGATCGTTCCTTCGATCCAATCGTCCTGGCGCGACGCCGCCAAGTCCGCCATCCCTCGTGCATGGCCCGCCAGGAGGGGCGCGTTGACGGTGTATCCGCGACTGGCCAGTTCGTCTCCGAGGTGTCGGAAGTGAGCCGGGTTGCCGGTGAAACCGTGAATCAGCACGTATGCCTCACCATTGGTACCTGCGAGCCGGAAGGGTGCCGCCAGGGGATGGATCAGGTCCGTACGGATGCGTGACTCCTGCATGGCCTCCGGAGGGTACCGATACGTCGGTTCACACCCGACATGCGATCATCGCCGCTGTGCGACGGGTGGCAGTTCTCCTCCTGCTGATCGGAGCGTGCAGCACTCCGCTTCAGACCGGTACCTTCTTGCAGGGGACATTCGACGTGCCCGACGAGTTGGTGTCTCGTGCCGTACCTCTCGACGAGATGCGATATCTCCTTCGCTTCCCCCCGGGGTACCAGCCGGGCGATGACGTTCCGCTCCTCGTCTTCCTGCATGGCTCGGGTGACGATGACTACGACAGCCGCTGGCTCACGTCCTACGGCCTCCCTGCGGTTCTGCTCTTCGAAGACTCGCCCACGGACATCCCTTTCGTGCTCCTCGCCCCCCAGGCAGCACCCGGAACGTCCTGGGACATGGACCGCCAGCCGGAGACGGTGATGGCACTGATCGACGAGATCGTCTCGCGGCACGATCTGGACCCCGGTGCCGTTTCACTGACCGGGTTGAGCATGGGGGGTTACGGAACGTGGCATCTGGCGACGCGGTTCGGAGACCGATTCCAGGCGGCGGCCTCCGTGTCGGGCAGCGGATTTGGCACCACGACGCTCCCGGACGATCTCGATGTGTGCGCTCTCGAGCGGGTGAATCTCCGGGCGTACCACGGGTCGCGAGATCTCATCTCCCTGCCGGAGCTCAACCAGGCCGTGGTGGACGAATGGGAAGCGCGGTGCGGATCAGGACTCGACTTCCGCATCTCCGAGGACGCCGGCCACTTCGAAACTTTCGATCAGGTCTATCGCGATCCCGAGTTCTACGACTGGCTGCTCGCTCCCTGAGCCTCACGGCCGGAATGGCGCTCCGGGTTCGAGCGGCTCGGGGTCCAGTCCGTCGTAGATCACCGATGCCCGGCAGTCGGTGCGCGCCTCCTCGGCGTCCGCCTCGGTCATGCCCGCCACCGTAAGCGTCGCCACTGTCGTGTCCTCCGGATGGACGGCGGCCAGATCTGCGGGGGAGAGCACGCTGCTGCCGGGGCCGTCGAAACGCAGATAGACCGTGCCCACTTCGTCGGCTTCCTCTGTGACTTCGAACCGCACGATGGGAGGTGTGAACCGTTGGGTCGGGCATTCGACCAGGAGGCGGTAGGCATGATCGCCCTGTGCCCAAAAACCGGACGGGAACGTCCGGGTGAAGGATATGGCCACCGCGCCCCCCGGCTCGGGCGCGACGTTGGCCGGCGACAGGGACTCGTCTCCGCATCCGGCGAGGACTGCGCCGAGAACCAGGATCGTCAGATATGCACGCACAGCGCAGCCGAGTCTGGCACCTTCCCGGCCCACGGATCGACTCCTTGCAGGGCACCTATTCTCCGGACCGTGCCCACCTTCCGTGCCGACATCCGTGAGATAGCGCCGTACTCCCCGGGGCGGGCGATTGCCGATGTGGCGCGGGAGAACGGGTTCGATCCCGGCGAGATGGTCAAGCTCGCGAGCAACGAGTCGCCACTTCCGCCGCTGGAGGCCGTCCAAGCCCGAATCCGGGACGAGGCGCACGGTGTCTTCCGCTACCCCGACAACGATGCCATCGAACTTCGAGGTGCGATCGCCGGTGCCGCCGACGTCGACCCGGATCATGTCTGGGTGGGTGGAGGCTCGTCCGAGCTGCTCCGCGTCATCGCTTTGGCGGTGGGAGGTCCCGGAACGTCTGCGGTGTACGCCTGGCCGTCCTTCGTGATCTACCGCTTGGCCTCGATGCTGGCGATGGCTGACCGGGTCGAGATCCCGCTCGTCGATCATCGGCACGACCTTGTCGGACTGGCGAAGGCGATACGGGAGGACACGACGGTGGTGTACGTGTGCAACCCGAACAACCCCACCGGCACCCATCTTCCCGGAGCGGACATCGCCGCGTTCGTCGAACAGGTTCCCGAACGAGTGCTGGTGGTGGTCGACGAGGCATATCACGAATACGTGACTGCCCCGGATCACGCCACCGCCGTCCCCCTGGCGGTGGAACGGCCCAACGTGATCGTGACCCGTACCTTTTCGAAGATCCATGGCCTGGCTGCCCTCCGTGTCGGATACGGCATCGCTCGCCCCGACACGATCACCGAGCTGCGCAAGGCGCAGGCTCCGTTCACGGTGACGTCGTTGGGGCAGGCGGCGGCGGTCGAGTCGCTCCGCCAGACCGAGGCGATCGCAGAGAGGGCAAGGGTCAACGCAACCGAACGAGAGCGGGTCACAGCCGAACTGACGGACATCGGGGTGGCCGCCGTTCCCTCCCAGGCGAACTTTGTCTTCTTCGACCCTGGACCTCTGACGGATCCCGCTCGGGAGTATCTGCACCACGGGATCATCGTCAGGGTGCTGGGCGGCGGGGTGCGGGTCACGGTCGGAACCCCGGCAGAGAACGATCGCTTCATCGCCGCCACTCGAAGTCTGTGGGCGGGGTGAACCGACACGGTGTCGGATTCCGGAAATCCGGGGCGGATCGTTAGCGTTTCGCCCGCAACATCGCAGTCTCGGGCACGACCCGAATCACTCCAGGGGATACCGTGAAAGCCGTCATCCGGGCATTCGCTCGCGCAGTTCGCACCGCACCCGTTCTCGTACTGGTGGCCGTCCTCGTGCTGACCGCCGTCTTCGGCGGGGCATTCGCGGTCATCGCGCCCGAGACCGCAACCGGCAACGAAGGATTCGCCCCCGACAACGCGGAGATCGCCGCCTCGGAGCGGATCTCCGAGTTGTTCGGGGGAGACTCGCAGACCTCGGTGTTCCAGGTCATTGTCAGGGCACCCGACGGCAACGTGATCTCCCAGGCGGGATTGGAGGCGGTGAATGCCATCAATGCTGCCGTTCAGGGCTCGGAAGCCTTCCAGTACCTGGTTGCCCTCGGACCGGAGCAGCCGCCGGTCGTGAGCTATCTCGGCCCGGTGTACCAGGCGCTCGCTCGACAGGGCGTCGACCCGACGGCGTCGATCGGCGATGGCGCGGTCCAGAACGCGTTCCAGCAGGCTCTCGCCAGCCCCGAACTGCCAGACGCCCAGCGCGGCCAGATCATCCGGCTGCTGGCGGAAGGCTCTGACCCGGTCACCGCCCAGGCACAGGCGGGCCTCGTCCTCATGTTCGTCGATACCCCGGATACGGCGACCGCCCAGGAGGCGTTCGACCGTCAGATCGAGATCGAGACCATGCTGACGGAGGCGATCGAGGTCGTATCCGTCGAGGGGATCGAGATCCGGCCGTTCAGTTTCGGCCTGCTGTTCGGTGGCCAGGATGAGTTCCTCACCGAAGTGGGCACGCTGTTCGGGGCGGCCATGGCGATCATCATCGTGATCCTCCTCTTCGTGTACACGGTGCGTGCCCGCGGACCGGTGTGGCTGCGGCCGGCCGCGGTGACCATCGGAGCTATCGCCGCATCCGGCCTTTTCTTCGGTACCGCGTTGGAGGGCGTCGGCGGCGTCGCCAACGCGGTTGCGGTGGGCGTCGTGGTCTTTGTCATCGCACGGGCGTTGCTGGGGATCGTGGCGGGCGCTCCCAAGGTGACTCGCAGTGCCAGACGAGCGCTGGCGGACATGGCACTCACGATCGTGACGATCGTCTTCGCAATCGTGTGGATGCAAGGCATCGGTGCCCTGCTGCTCGAGCTGGGCGTCCTCGGGAGTTTCAACCAGGTCACCCAAATCGTCCCGGTACTCCTGATCGGGCTTGGGGTCGACTACGCCATCCACCTCACCGCCCGGTACAGAGAACAACTCGGTGGAGGGGACACCGTCGACGAGTCCATCGGGACCGCCATCGGCACCGTCGGTGTGGCGCTGACACTGGCCACTCTCACGACCGCCATCGGGTTTCTCACCAACGTGTTCAACCCGGTCCCGGCCCTCAAGGACTTCGGCATCTTGTCCTCGGTCGGCATCGTCGCTTCGTTCCTCCTGATGCTCACGTTCGTGCCGGCCATCCGACAGATCCTCGACCGGAGGGCGGAGAGCAAGGGCGTGCTTCCGGTATCAGAATTCAAGTCGGCTGGCGACGGATCGCTCAGCCGCATCATCGAGAAGACCTCGGTGCTTGCCGACCGCATCCCTGTGCTGACCGTCGTCGTGGCGCTGGTGCTGGGAGGTCTTGGCGTGTGGGGACTCACCCAACTCGAGACCCGCTTCTCCTTCACCGACTTCCTGCCGGAGGGCTCGCCCGTGGTGGAGACCTTGAACATCCTCATCGATGAGTTCGGTGGTGGGTTCGGAGAGACGAGCCAGGTACTCGTCGAGGCCAACGACGGCGTCGACCTTGCGTCTGCCTCCGCCCACAACGCCATGGTCGAGATCACGGCGGCCCTCGGATCGATGTCCGACGTGGTGGCGTTCGACACGCCGGCAGGACCGGTCGCCCAAGCCAACTCGCCCGTCGGGCTGCTCCAGCAGTTGCTGGCGCCTGGACCGGACGGGAACCCGACGGCGCCCCCCGAGCTGCTGTCGCTGGTCCAGGAGTTGGGGCTCGGACCCGATCTGACCGCCCCGGCCGGAGTTGACCTGACGCCCCTCTATGCGGCGGTTGCCAATGCAGTTCCGGATGAGGCCGCCGCCGTCATGCACTTCGAAGGTGACCGGCTGGAGGCGGTGTTGTTCGACATCTCCACCCAGGCCGGGGAGGCGGACGCCGACGAGCTACGGGTAGCGCTCGTGGATGCGTTTGCCCCGCTCGGTGGGCAGGCCAACTTCATCCCCACCTCCGACGAGATCATTTCGGCGGTCATCGTCGAGGCGCTGGCAAGTAGTCAGACCCAGTCGCTCCTGATCACCCTCGTCATCGCCACGTTCGTGTTGATGGCCAGCTTCTGGGTCGAGAACCGGCGTCCGTTCCTCGGAGTCATCACGATGCTGCCGGTGGCACTGGTGGTGTTTTGGACGTACGGGCTGATGTACGCCACTGGGATCCCGTTCGGACCGGTGACCGCCACCCTCGCCGCACTGGCAGTGGGGATCGGCGTTCCGTTCACGATCCACATCGCCCGGCGTTTCGAGGAGGATCGGAACCGTTTCGAGACTCTCGGCGACGCGCTCCGATCCACCACCCGCCACACCGGTGCGGCGCTGGCGGGCTCGGCCTTCACCACGATGGCCGGCTTCGGCATCCTCATGTCTTCGACCTTGAAGCCCTTCCAGCAGATGGGTCAGGTGACGGTCTACGCAATCGGCCTGTCGCTGATCGGGGCGATTCTCGTTCTGCCGTCCTTGTTGGCGCTGTGGGAAGGCTGGCATCGGCGCCGCGGGACCGCCGGGCCGCAGAAGGCGACAGTCGTCTGAGCGCACCGGACCGTGCCCATGGGTACTGTCCCGTCTACGACAGCCAGAAGGAGAATCGGTGCCCGAACTCGAACATTTCTGCACGATCAAGGCGAGCATGCGGCCCCGCGTGGTCGGCAACGGCCCCTCAGGCATGCGGGTCGACTTTCCCTTCGAGGGCACGGCGACGTCTCCGCATTGGGAGGGCGAGCGACCGGTGCAAGGTGTCGACTACGTCACCTTCCGCGGTGACGGAAACCTGAACCTGGACATCCACGGCGTCATCGGAGAAAAGCGCGAGTCGGTCGGGTACACCGCCACGGGTGTGAGCATCTCGGTCTCGAAGTCCGAGGCCCATCCCAAAGAACTCATCACCTTCCACACCGGCAACGAGGACCTGGCCTGGCTCAACAACGAGGTGGCGGTCGCCGTCGGCAAAGGCGTCGACGGCGAAATCGACCTAGAGATCTACCTGATCAAACCCTGAGGCAGCGAGCTCACTCTGTGGAGCGGAAGTCGGGGCGGCGCTTTTCGACGAAGGCGGTCATGCCTTCGCGGTGGGCGGGCTGGGACCCGAGGATTCCCTGGACGACTGCTTCCCGTGCCACGGTGTCTTCGAGCCCGTCGGCCGCAGCACGATGGATGATCTTGCGGGTCTCGACGTAGGCACGGCGGGGGCCGTCGGCCATTGCCGTCGCTCGCGTCACCGCTGCCTCCACTGGGTCTGGGACCACTTCCACGGCGAGTCCGAGTGCGAACGCCTCGTCGGCGCTGACGCGGCGACCTGACATGGTGATCTCCATGGCTCGTGACACGCCGACCATCTGGGGCAGGAACCACGCCGATCCTGTGTCCGGGATCAGGGCGACGTTGATGAAGGCGCTCATGAAGAAGGCGGATTCGGCCATCACGCGGATGTCGCATGCGAGGGCGAGGCCCATGCCTGCGCCGGCGGCTGCACCGTTGACTGCGGCAATGACCGGCATCTCGGCTCCCAGCACGGCTTCGACGGCCGGGTTGAACCGCTCGGAGATGGTTTTGTTGAGGTCGGGGCCGCCGGCTTCGTATTCGCCGAGGAGGTCGCTGAGGTCGGCGCCCGCACAGAACGCTTTGCCCGCCCCGGTGAGCACGGCAGCACGTGCTTCGCCGGCGGCACGGTCGAAGGCTGCGACGAGACCGTCGGTGAGCGACTGGTTGATCGAGTTGAAGACTTCCGGTCGGTTCAGGGTGATGACGGCGACGTCGTCACGGAGTGTGTATTCGACAGACATGGACCTCTCCTCGGTGTAACGACCCGACGCTACTCCGGCATGGCGTGCCAGTCAGGAGACTGTTGTGAGGTTCGGGAGTTCGCCGAGGCCGGTTCCCACGGAGGCTGCACCGTCGAACTCGCGAAATCCAGGGAAGCCCGGATCCACACTGTCTGAGCGGTACCGTGACCGCCGAGATGGCGATGACACGGTGCTCCTTCTGCGGTCGCAGCCCTGAGCTCGCCGGTCCGGTGGTCGCAGGCCCCCGTGGGATCGGGATCTGCGGGGAGTGCGCATCGCTCGCCACCGAAGTCGCCCTGGACTCCACCCGTCCCGAAGAGGTCGATCGGGTTGTGACGTCGATCGGCTGTCTCGTCACGAATGATCGGCGCAACGACGGGCTTCTCGGGTGGGTTTCCGATGCGGCGGTTGCCATCCGGCGGGGGCGCATCACCTGGGTCGGTCCACGACGTCAACTCCCCGCCCGGTACGCCGACCTCCCGACCCTCGATGCAGGGGGTCGGATCGTGTGCCCCGGCTTCATCGATGCCGGTGTAGAGCTTCTGGGCGTCCCACCTTTGAGACAGCCGGAGGAGGCTGTGGAGCGGGCGGCGGGTTTCGCCGCCCAGATGATCCAGGAGGGTGTCACGTCCTTCGATCTCTCCGTCGGCGGATCCGACGATCCGATGGCCGAAACGGTCGCGCTCGCCGCTGGGAGAGGTCTCGCCCAACGGGCGGCGGCCAGCGTCACCGTGTCCTGGCGCGTCCCGAGGACTTTTCCGCCCGACGAACTCCGACGCATCCTCTTGCCCGCTGCTGCTCGCCTGGCATCCAATGCGCTCGTGGCATGCGACGGGCCACCCCACGATCTCGACGCCCGTCTTCGTGCCACCCGTCCGCTGCGGCACCGCATCGAAGTCTGCGAGGAACCGGATGGATGCCTGGACGCCGCCGAGGGAGCGCTGTCGGTGGCAGGCTGCGGACACGTGTCGGCGGTCGAGGGGGTCGTCTCGATAGTCGAGCCGCTGGCGCTGTTGGATGGGCGATCGCTCCCCGCTCGCAAGCTGTGGGATTCCGGTGCCGTGTTGGCGTTGGCGAGCCGCAACGATCCAGAAAAGAGGATGTTCCGCTCGCCTGCGTTCATGATCACGTTGCTCGTCGAAGTCGGCGCGCTGTCGATCGCTGAGGCGATGTGGTGTGCCACACGCGGCGGGGCGCTGGCACTTGGAGACCCCGAACGGGGTCGACTTCGTCCGGGCGACATCGCCGATCTCGTGATCCTCGACACCGACTCGCTGGGGGATCTTGTCCGTCGCCCAGACTCCGACTGGGCGTCGGTCGTGGTCGGTGGCGGAGTCATTGTTTCGACAAGACCCTGAGATCGTCAATGGTGACGCTATGTTTCTCGGTACCGGGCAGCTCCCGGTATGTACACGCCGCTACAAGGAGGAACGATGAACAAGGCTGAGATGGCGCAGAAGCTCGCCAAGAAAGCCGACCTGACGCAGGCTCAGGCCGCGGATGTCATCGACGCAATTTTCTCGACCAAAGATGGTGAGGGCATCATCGCGGTCGAGTTGGATGCTGGTCGCAAGGTTTCGATCGCAGGATTCGGCAATTTCACGACCCGGTCGCGTTCCGCCCGCAAGGGGCGTAACCCCGCCACCGGTGAAGAAATCATGATCGCTGCCAAGACGTACGCCCACTTCGCACCCGCCAAGGGTCTGAAGGATCGCGTCGCCGACTGAGCGTCGAAACATCGTCGAGACGACGGGTCCTGCTGAAAGGCAGGGCCCGTCGTTGTTTGCGATGTCGTACGGTTGATGACATTGGCGTCAGGAGCATCGTTGCGTGTATTGCAGGGGTCCGTCCCCTTCGGGATAGCCCATCGGGGCAGTCGCATCCTCTGGCCCGAGAACACGATGGTGGCGTTCTCCGGGGCCGTCGAACTCGGTTTCGATTGGCTCGAGACTGATCTGCATCTCACATCGGACGGTGTGCTGGTCTGTGTCCATGACTCGACGCTCGACCGCACGACTGACCGTTCCGGCCCTGTGTCTGAGCTCACATTCTCCGAATTGGAGACCGTGGATGCCGGCCACACCCATGCCCCCGACGATGAGTTTCCGTTTCGGAGCGCCGGTGTCCGGATCCCCGCCCTCGAAGAGGTCGTCACGGCGTTTCCCCACGCCCGCCTGGTACTCGATCTGAAGCGTGACGGACTGGTAGAGCCGCTGTGGGAGTTGATCCAACGCCACGACCTGGGGGATCGGGTTGTGGTCGGGTCGTTCTCCGATCGTCGTCTGGCGGCGTTCCGGCGCATCTCGGAAGGTTCTGTCGCAACGTCGACCGGTCCGGTTCGGTCGGTCGCCGCCTTGACGGGGGCGTTCGCCGGACGTGCCCTCAAGCTGGCAGACGCCGTCCAGTTCCCCGTGAGCGTCGGGCGGTTCTCACCCCTCAGCGCCAGGACGGTCGCCTCGTTTCATCGGAGCGGATATCAGGCCCACGTATGGACCGTGAACGAACCGGCGGAGATGCACCGTTTCTACGACATGGGTGTCGACGCCGTCATCAGCGACCGGCCCGACCTCCTTCGTGAAGTGCTGATCGAACGCGATCAATGGGGTGAACGATGACGCCCGCCGAACACGTCGGCACTTGGCCGGTCGACCGAGTCGGATACGCCGTTCTGGTCGGAGGCGAAGTCGTGGAGGAGTCGGGGGATCGTGGAGTCTTCGAGTTGGCCTCGATCGCCAAGCTGTTCGCTGCCCTCACGGCGATGATCGCTCTGGAGGAGGGGAGCCTCGATCTGGATGCGCCTGCCGGACCCGCCGGAGCGACTGTCCGACATCTGCTCGCCCACGCCGCCGGTTACGACTTCGACTCCGAACGCATCGTCGCCGGGGTCGGGTCTCGTCGCGTCTACTCGAACACGGGAATCGAGGTGTTCGCAGACCACCTGGCGGCGGCCACCGGCATGTCGTATGCCGAGTATCTGCGGCTCGGAGTTCTCGAGCCCCTCTCGTTGGGCGACACCGCCCTCTACGGGTCGCCCGCCCACGGCATGCGTTCGTCGGTGTCGGACATCGCAGGGCTCGCCGGCGAGTTCATGCGGCCCTCGCTCGTTTCCGAGTCGACGATGCGGATGGCGCGTTCACCGGTGTTCCCCCAACTCGCCGGGGTACTCCCGGGTATCGGGCGGTTCGATCCGAATCCGTTCGGCCTCGCCATCGAGGTCAAGGGCGAGAAGTCCCCGCATTGGTCAGGTCGCCGCACTTCACCGGAGACCTTCGGTCACTTCGGCGGGGCGGGAACGTTTCTCTGGGTTGATCCGGTGATCGATGTCGCCGTGGTGGCCCTGACCGATCGGGGCTTCGGTTCGTGGGCGATGGACGTCTGGCCCGAGTTCTCCGATCTGGTCGTCGACACTCGGTGACTGGTCAGGCGAGGCTCGGCTTCCACGCCGGCCTCGTTGCCTCGAAGGAGTCGATGTCCTCGGCGTGCTGCATTGTGAGGCCGATGTCGTCGAGGCCATTGAGCAGTCGATGCTTGGTGAACGGATCGATGTCGAAGCGGGCTTCGAACTCCGCTCCGTAGGAGACGGTCTGCGCGTCGAGATCGATTGTGATTTCGGCGGTGGGGTCGGCATCGCCCAACTCCAGTAGCCACTGCACCTCCTTCTCCGAGAGCACGATCGGCAGCAGGCCGACCTTCGTGCAGTTGTTGAAGAAGATGTCCGCAAACGAAGGGGCGATGACCGCCTCGAAGCCCCAATCCTGCAGGCCCCAAGGAGCGTGTTCCCGCGACGAGCCTGACCCGAAGTTGGCTCCGGTGACGAGGACGCTGGCGTCGGCGTATTCCGGGCGTTCGAGCACGAAGTTGTCCTCGTCCTTTCGCCAGTCCCAGAAGAGGAACTGGCCGTAGCCCGAGCGCTCCACCCGTTTGAGGAAGTTCTTGGGCATGATCTGATCGGTGTCGACGTTGGCGCGGGGGAGCGGGGCGATCGTGCCGGTGATGACTGTCACAGGTTGCATCGTGTGCTCCTCACTCCCACGTTCGAACGTCGACGAAGTGGCCGGCGATGGCCGCCGCGGCCGCCATTGCGGGTGAGACGAGGTGCGTGCGTCCACCTTTGCCCTGTCGGCCCTCGAAGTTCCGGTTCGAAGTGGAGGCAGCCCGCTCACCGGGGGAGAGGATGTCGGGGTTCATGCCCAAACACATCGAACAGCCGGCGTCTCGCCATTCGAATCCCGCTGCGATGAAGACCTCGTCCAGACCCTCTTGCTCGGCCTGGAGCTTCACCAGGCCCGAGCCTGGTACGACCATGGCGCTGATCCCCGGTGCGATCTTGCGGCCGTCGACGATCTTGGCCGCCTCGCGCAGGTCCTCGATCCTGGCGTTGGTACACGATCCGAGAAAGATCCTCTCGGGCCGGATCTCGGTGATGGGGGTGCCAGGTTCGAGACCCATGTAGGCGAGGGCCCGTTCCGCCGACTCGCGATCCACCGGGTCTTGGAAGGAGGACGGGTCGGGGACGCGCTCGGTGACGGGCAGCGTCTGACCGGGGTTGGTACCCCAGGAGACGTGTGGTGCCAACTGGGTGGCGTCGACGAGAAGTTCGGTGTCGAAGGTCGCCCCGTCGTCCGTCGGAAGGTTCCGCCAGTTCTCGAGGGCGGCGTCCCAGTCGGCACCTTGTGGAGCGTGCGGGCGGCCCTTTAGGTAGGCGAATGTCGTCTCGTCCGGAGCGATCATCCCGGCGCGGGCACCAGCTTCGATCGACATGTTGCAGATGGTCATGCGGCCTTCCATCGAAAGGGACTCGATTGTCGACCCCCGATATTCGATGACGTGGCCGTTGGCGCCGGCGGTGCCGATGCGGGCGATGATCCCGAGAATGACGTCTTTGGCCGTGACCCCGGTCGGCAGTTCGCCTTCGACGGTGATCGCCATCGTCTTCGGTTTGGACTGGGGGAGGGTCTGGGTGGCGAGCACATGTTCGACTTCTGACGTTCCGATTCCGAACGCCAACGCCCCGAACGCTCCGTGGGTCGCCGTATGCGAATCGCCGCAGACGATCGTCATCCCGGGCTGGGTGATTCCCTGTTCGGGTCCGATGACATGGACGATTCCCTGACGAGGATCGTCCAGTCCGTAGAGGGTGATTCCGTGTTCCTCGCAGTTGGCGATGAGCGTGTCGATCTGCTTTTTCGACATTGCATCCTTGATGCCCAGCGCCCTGTCCTTCGTCGGTACCCCGTGGTCGATGGTCGAGACGGTCAGATCCGGGCGGCGAACGGTGCGAGAGGCGAGTCGCAGGCTGTCGAAGGCTTGCGGGGAGGTGACCTCGTGCACGAGATGCAGGTCGATGTAGAGCAGCGTCGGTTCACCTGGAACGGACCGCACGACGTGCTCGTCCCAGACCTTCTCGAAGAGTGTGCGTGGCGTCTTCATGGCTTGAATCCGAGGGTAGTGCGTCCCTCGTGGGCCCCGTTCGGACGTACCCTGACACTGATGATCCTGCTTGTTGGCATTGCTTTGTTCTTCCAAGTCGGCGGTTTCGTGGGTCCGACCGTCGAGGGGAGGGAGACGGGGGCGTCGACGATGGAGATCGACCTTTCGGTGTCGGGAACGCCGGGAGCGTCTGTCGTGGCCCACCTGATCCGACCCGGCGGCCAGCAGCAGACCTATGCGCTGAGGGAGCGCTCTTCGGGTCGATATGGGGGGATCTTCGAGGTGGGACGGATCGACCTGGTAGTGGTCTTCGAAGCCGTCGACGGTTCAGGGACCCAGTCCGAACCTGCCCGGCTCACCGATATCGGGCTGGATCGAGCGCTCCTCGGCGCGCTCCCGTTCGCACCGACCACGACAACGCCCGGGATTTCTGCCGAGACCCGGGGCTGGGGGTGGCTCGCGCTGGCGATGGGTGCCGCGTCGCTGGCGGCGCTGGCGCTGTGGGCGCTGCCGGATCGCCGTGACGACTCTCTGGCGGCCGATGACGAGTCCGACGACTTGCCTCACGACGGAGTAGCTTCTGGTCGCCGTTCGCACGGCGATCTGCGAGCGGCGCTCCAAGACGTCGAGGCAGTCAGAACCCGCGGCCCGGCCAGCGACCACTCGGACTGACTGGACTCATTCGGAGGCTGGGGTCGTCGCTCCCAGATGCGGGCTGTGTCGAGGTCGGGGAGCGCGCAGACGAAGAGAAGACCGCAGCGACGACCCAGAACGGCGCGCCGCAACGCCGTCTTCCGATCGGTGAAGGCTTCCGTGACCGCCCTGGCTCAGACGCCGCGGCCGTCGATGGCGCTCTGGTCGTAGGGCTCCAGCATGATGCACTCGCCGGGACACTCCTCGGCGGCTTCGATGGTCACTTCGATCTCGGAGTCCGGAACCCGTGCCACGCCTCGGGAACCCTCGGGGCCGTGACCGTCGCCGTCCAGACCGTCGAAGACGATGGTCTTGTCGAAGTGTTTCGTGTCCTCACGGACGACCCACAGGCCGTCGTCGCGAGGCTCGAAGACATCCGGGGCGATCTCGGAACAGATTCCGTCCCCGGTGCACAGGTCCTGGTCGATCCAGACTTGGAGTTTTGTCGTGCTCATATCGAGCTTTCCTCTCGTTCAAGAAGGTCCATGGCCAGCCGGAAGTGGGCCAGCCCTTCGATCTGTCGTATCGAACGCGGGTTCCGCTTGAAGCGCGCTGCGATCTCGTCGTGCGACTCGCCGGCCGAACGGAGGTCGAGCACCCGACGTTCCACTGCCCGCGGCGACCGCTTGGTCGGCGGCTGACTGCGGGGGACCGCGACCCAATCCATCATCCGACCGACGTGATCGGCGCTGCGGTTGATCTTTTCGGCGATCTGGTCGTGATCGAGACCGGCGGCCGACATGGCCATGACCCGGCGCTCTATCGGTCGAAGATGTTCGGTCACAGGGCGTTCTCTTCCGTCGCTGGTCCCCAAACTAGTGGGAATGCGCCGCCAACCCGGTTGTGCGATGATCCGCCAGCCGATTCTTCGAGAGGATCCACATGATCGGACGGGAAGTTTCGTCAGTGAGGGTGGCCGCCGTACAGGCTTCGCCTGTCGTTCTCGACCGTACGGCGACCACGAA
>JBBDQP010000014.1:0-10273 GCA_040905965.1 Acidimicrobiia bacterium | reverse complement strand
AAGGTGACGGTGCGCCGCTCTCCGAGCGTCACATCCAACCCCTCGACGGTGGCAGTGCTGGCCACTATGTCGTCGCCGTCTCCCAGCCCAGCGATGCGGGCCGCCTCGTGGACGCCCTTTCCCCGTCGGGTCGGTCCGACAACGGTGGCGTGAAGGCCGATGCGGACCCGGGGAGCGAAGCCGTGGCTGTGGCGGTGCTTGGCAAGTGTGCGCTGGATCTCCTGGGCGCATGACACCGCTCCCTCGGCGTCAGGGAAGGCCACGAAGAACCCGTCGCCGGCTTCGTCGATCTCCCGTCCGGCGTGATGGGCGAAGGCCGCTCGAAGTGTGTCGTGGTGCCAGCGAACCACCTGCTCCCACGCCTCATCGCCGATCGCACCGATGAGCTCCGTCGAGCGGACGATGTCGGTGAACATGAGGGTCTCGGCGACCCGGGCGGCCGGTTCGTCGCCGGTCCGGCCGATCGTGTCTGTCACCCTCCGCAAGTCGAGCTCGGCGCCAAGGCGTGCGAAGGCCGCAGCCGCCGCTTCGAGCTCGAGGTCAGCGGACTCGGGCTCCCCGCTGCTCAGGTACACGATTCCGAGCAGTTCTCGAGCGACCGCCGCCTCGTAAGGCAGGCCAACCTCCTGCCAGAGCTTCCAGGCCTCACGCAAGCAGGTTGAGGCGCCGGCTGCATTGTCCTCGGCCATCGCCACCCGGCCGCGACTGTGGGCGGCGGCGGCCTCGATCCCACGGGAACCGAACGCGGCAGCGGTGGTGGCCAACTCCTCGGCAGCCGCAGTGGCCGCGCCCAAATCGCCGGCGGCCAGGGCGACCTCCACTTGGGTGGGAAGCAGCTTGGCGCGGTTAAGAGGCGCCTGTGAGCTCTCCGCCAGCGCCCGCGAGATCAACCGAGCGGCCTCTGTAGTCTTGCCCTCCGCCAACCGCAGGCGGGCTAGTCCCGGCTGGGGGTCGGTGCCCATCTCGTTGGCTTCCCGGAAGGCCGATTCCGCCCCCGTCAGATCCCCCCGGTGACGTCGCACCTCCCCCATCTCATACCAGGCAGCCCCCGAGAAATCCAAGAAGTCCCGCAGCTCGTCGAGGGCGCGGCGAGCTTCGCTCTCGGCTTCTCCCCACGACCCCCGCAGCCGGGTAATCGATGCCCGCTTTACCCGGCAGATCCCGGGAAACCCGGAGTCGGAGCCGGCACGTTCGCACCAGCGGGTGGCTTCCTCGCTCCACTCCCCCGCCCGGCGGAAGTCAGAGAGCTGTTCGCAGACGGTGATCATATTGCAGTAGATGCGTCCGGTCGCCATGGCACCCAGAGATCCGCCTACCGCCGCCGCCATTGCCTCGTCCATCAATGACATGCCCTCCTCCACCCGGCCCAGCGCCACGAGTACCCGCCCCCGGTCGTGGAGGGTGAGGGCGGTCAAATCGGGATCGGCGAGCCGGCGGCCGATCTGGTGCGCCCGGCCTGACAGCTCCAAGGCCTTCTCGGCGTCTCCCTCCTCTTCGAAGGCAAGCACGGTGAGCATCCGTACCAACCAGCCGTGTTCTATCGACGCTTCCTCGTCGGCGAGTAGCCGCTGTGCCTGAGCTATCCACCCTTTGCCGACTGACCCCGCCAGCTTGTGGAAGTGGTTCTCGGCGATGCGCAAGGCAGCCAATCCTGCAGTCCGTCGATCGCCGGCGTCGATGTGGAGAGAAAAGGCGCGTTCCAAGACGGTGATGGAATCGTCGATGCGGCCGCACCACCAGGCCGCCTCGCCCCACCGGTCGAGGTCCTCGGGAGCCAGCGTGCTCTGCCGGTCCATCTCTTCAAACCGATCACACGCCTCGCTCCAGGCGTGTCGATCAGCCGCCTGGCGGGCTTCCTCAAGAGAGCTCCCCGTCGTGGTCACCCACCCACACTACCGACTCGGTCCCGTTGCCAGTCCTCGGGCCCCGTATCACCCGAAAGGCCCGTATCACCGGAAAGGCCTGCCGGGTCGGGTCAAATGTGATAACGACCACCGGCGACCTACAAGCGGAGATCGGGACAACTAGCTGTGACGGACCAGGCAGCCGACAAAGACACAGAACCTCCCCATCTTCTCCGGCCTGTCGCGCCAGGAGCTGAGGACCGTCGCCCAGCAGCTCCGAGTCACGTGGTTGCGTCATCTTGATATCGCGATATCATGAGGGCATGGCCAAGCAAACCACCGTTCGACTTCCCGAAGACCTCGCCGACGACGCCGAGACCGTCGCCCGCGTCAAGGGCACCAGCGTCAACGCTCTCATCATCGACGCCCTCAAAGCTGAGATCGAACGGGTCCGCGACGACGAGGACTTCACCAGCCGCGCCAAGCGGCTCCTCGAACGCGATCGAGAGCTGTTGGAACGCCTCGCCGAGTGACCCGACACCTCACGCTGGCCGAGTACTTGTGGCTGGCCGAGCAAGTGACAGGCGTTGACGCGGCCACTCTCACCAAGGCGGCGCGTTCGGATCTCGCCGACTCGGCGTTGCATGCTCCTCAGGCCGGCTTCGGTGACGTCGAGTTCTACGCCGACATCTACGACAAGGCCGTCGTCCTCGTCTGCCGGCTGGCATGGAACCATCCCCTCCCCGACGGCAACAAACGAGCGGCATGGGCGGCCCTCGTCATGTTCATCGACCTCAACCACGGTACGTGGGACCCCAACCCACCGGACATTGACGAGACCCACGCAGCCATGCTCGCTATCGCAGCAGGCGAGGTCGACGAGGCCTGGACCGCAGCGTGGCTGAGAGAACGCGTCCGGTTCGTCGACCAGGGCTGAACGAGGACGACGCGAAACACGCGAGCGGATGGGTCCCGATCGTCAGAAGGTAGACCAACGTCTGTAGTGGGAAAGCCCTTGTGGCGCAAGGGATCCTGCAGCACGCCCGAAGGGACTTGAACCCCTAACCTCCTGATCCGTAGTCAGACGCTCTATCCAATTGAGCTACGGGCGCTGGATTCGATAATGGTAACCGGCGCTCGCTGGTCCCGAAAAGCCCGTTCCTTCCGACTCGCAGGTGTCACGTCCGGAGGTGAAGTCGATGGATCCCGAAATCCGTCCACCGAGTGCGATGACGCTCGCCGCCTTTGGCACCGCGGTCGTGCTCGGGGGCGGGAATTTCCTCGCGGTCAGATTCAGCAACCGGGAACTGGCACCTCTCTGGGGCGCCGGACTCCGATTCGGAGTAGCGGCGGTGGTCTTCGTCGGGATCGTGATGGCCATGCGGCTCCGCTGGCCGCGGGGGAGAGTCCTCACGCTCAACATCGCCTTCGGACTCCTCAGCTTCGCCGTCTTCTACGCCCTCGTGTACTGGGCGCTGGTACGGGTGACTGCCGGCGTCGCCAGCGTGGTTCTCGCAGCAGTCCCGCTCGTCACTCTTCTGCTCGCCACCGCCCACGGCATGGAGCGGATCAGCTGGCGACCGATCGCGGGCGCCGTCCTGGCGCTGGCGGGCATCACCTGGATGACGGTCGGTCCCCAAGAGGTTGTCCTACCTCTGACGGCACTGGGCGCACTCGTCGTGGCCGTCATCTGTGTGGGAGAGAGCGTGATCATCAGCAAGAAGCTGTCGGCCAACCATCCAGCGATGACGAACGCGGTGGCGATGATCGCCGGGGCAGGAGCCCTTCTCGGGATGTCGGCCGTGGTGGGTGATCCGTGGATTCTCCCCACCGAGAAGGGGGTCGTGTGGTCGCTCGTCTACCTGGTCACCTTCGGATCTGTTGGGCTGTTCGTGCTCATCCTGCTGGTGGTGCGGCAGTGGACGGCGTCGGCCACGTCATACCTCTTCGTGATGTTTCCGCTGGTCACGATGCTCCTGGGTGCCTGGCTGGCCGACGAACCGATCACCAGTCAGGGAGTGACAGGAGCAGTTCTGGTCATGGCCGGGGTGTGGTTCGGAGCCCTGTCACGAACGTCCGGCGCGGGTTCCGAGCACCCCCTGGCACAGCCGAACCCGTGACCGACAGGGGCCTCGCCCCGAATAGGGTGCAAGATCCGCAATGAGAGGACCGAATGGCTGACACCCTCGCCGGACTCGCCGACGAGTACTGGGACGTCTGGATGGAATCCGCGCCGACGCTGGCCACCATCTTCGGCGACCACCGCTTCGACGACCGCCTCGGCCCGGTCACGCACGAGGAGACCGAGGCGGCAGTCGCACGAATGCGAGATCTCGCGACCAGGGCCGAACGCCTCGCAGGTCTCGATGCGCAAGACGAACTCACCCGTCAGATCCTCGTAATGAACGCCCGCAACCAGATCGGGCTCATCGAGTCTGAACTGTTCACGGCGCCTATCAGCCCCTTCCTGGGGATTCAGGCCGGACTTGGCAGTGCGCTGAGTCGCAGCGTTGCCGCCGAGCCGGCACACGCCGAGATGCTGCTCGAACGGGTGCGGGCCATCCCCGAGTACCTGACCAAGGTGGAGCAACGACAACGGATCAACCTCGCCGCCGGGCTGACGCCCACCCGCACCAACCTCGAACGAGTCCTCGGCCAGATCGACGCTGCAGTGGCAGGTCCGCTCGATGACGACCCGGTGCTCGCCATCGGCACGCCCGCCGGATGGTCCGGCGAGGAGACCTGGCGTGGCCATCTGCGCCACGCCGTCGAAGAAGGGGTCCGTCCGGCGTTCGCCCGCCATCGGGAGTTCCTGGCGGAGGTGGCAGGGCCGGTTGCTCGCTCGGACGACCGGCCGGGAATCATGGGCCTGCCGGACGGCGCCCAACGCTATGAAACGCTCATCGGCGTATTCACGTCGCTCGAAGTCGGGGCCGACCAGATCCACGAGATCGGCCTCGACGAAGCAACCGGAACACTGCGGGACGAGTTCGCCTCGATCGGGAAGGACGCCTTCGGGCTCTCCGACCCCGCCGCCGTCATAGGACGGCTACGAACGGATCCCGCGCTTCGGTACGAGACCGAAGACCAGATGCTCGAACACGCTCGCCGCACAATCGACAGGGCGTGGGAGGCGGTGCCGGGGTGGTTCGGCATGATGCCAGCGGGTCCATGCGAAGTGGTACCGGTTCCCCCGGCGCTCGCCCCCTCGATGCCCCCGGCCTACTACGGCGTCGGCTCGCCGGACGGCTCCCGACCGGGTCGCTACTACCTGAACACCTTCCAACCGCAGACCAGAACCCGCTTCGACGCTGAAGCCATCGCCCACCACGAGGCCATTCCCGGCCACCACTTCGACCGGACCCTCGCCGCCGAACTCACCGGCATCCCCAAGTTCCGCAACTACTCGGCGGACATGGCCCATGCCGAAGGATGGGGCCTGTATGCCGAGCGGCTCGCCGACGAGATCGGCTTGTACTCCACTCCGGTCGACCGGCTCGGAATGGTGTCATCCGACGCCTGGCGGGCGATCCGACTGGTGCTCGACACAGGCATCCATCATCGGGGTTGGAGCCGCAGCCAGGCGATCGAGTTCTTCACGGACCACGCCCCGATCTCCATCGAGACGATCACCGGGGAAGTCGACCGCTACATCGGAATGCCCGGTCAAGCCCTGGCATACAAGATGGGCCAGCGCGAGATCTTCCGGCTGCGGGCGAAGGCGAAAACCGAGATGGGCGACCGGTTCACCTACCCCGGCTTCCACGACGTCGTGCTCGGCAACGGGTCGGTTCCACTGCCCGTCCTCGACTGGCTCGTCACCGACTGGATCGGCTCGCCGGGGTCGACTCCGTAGAATGACCGGGTGAACTCAGAGATGACGTCGCCCGCCTGGCATGTGGAGCCCTCCGGGCCTTTGCGCGGGGAAGTCCAGGTGGCTGGATCCAAGAACGCCGTCACCAAGCACATGGTGGCGGCGGTGATGGGATCGACCCCGTCAGTCATCGAAAACATCCCCGACGTCGGCGACGTCCACATCACCGAAGCGATCCTTCGGTCGCTGGGGGTGGGCGTCGAGAGGACCGAAGACCGGATCGAGATCCATCCCGCCGACCAGATCGGATCGCAAGTGTCGGTGGAGTACACCGGTCTCAACCGGATCCCGATCCTCCTGCTCGGACCGCTGCTGCATCTCCGTCACGAAGTCTTCGTCCCGCTTCCCGGCGGCGATCGCATCGGGAGACGTCCTGTGGATTTCCACGTGAAGGCGCTCCAGGCGATGGGTGCCGAGATCGAAGAGAGTGAAGACGGAATCCATGCACGCGCCTCCCAGCTTCGTGGCGCCCAGATCGAGCTCCCATATCCGTCGGTGATGGCGACCGAAACCGTGCTGTTGGCCGCCGCGGTGGCGGAAGGGCGCACCGTCCTGTCCAACGCCGCCACCGAACCTGAGATCGTCGAACTGGCACTGTTCCTGCAGCGAATGGGTGCCCGATTGGAGCAGCGGCCCGGGCGACAGTTCGTCATAGAAGGGGTGCCCGAGTTGCGCGGTGCCCACACCCGGCTGCAGGGCGACCGACTCGAAGCGTTCTCGTATCTGGTGGCGGGACTCATCACGGGCGGCAACGTCCGGGTGGCGGGCTGCAGCCAGGACCGGCTCGTCACGGCGATCACCACCCTCAGCCGGATGGGAGCGACCTTCGACGTCAACGACGACTGGATCACCGCGTCATCCGATGGGCTCAACCCTGTCGCCGTCCACACCGACACCCACCCCGGATTCATGACCGACTGGCAGTCGCCTCTGCTGGTGTTGATGACACAGGCAGACGGCATGTCGGTGCTGCACGAGACCGTGTTCGAAGACCGGGTTCGGTATCCGGCTTCGGTGGTGCGGGCGATGGGGGGCGAGGTCGAACTCTTCGACACGTGCCTCGGTGGGCCGGCGTGTCGCTTCCACGATACGAACGCCGTGCATTCGGCGGTCGTGCGCGGCGTCTCCAAGCTGCGGGGCGCCGACGTCGAGATCCCCGACGTCCGCGCCGGGTTCTCCGGTGTCATTGCCGCCGCGGTCGCCGAAGGACCGTCTCGGATCGGCGGGGTCAACCACCTGGAGCGTGGCTACAACAAGCCGTTGGAGACCTTCCAGTCGCTTGGTTTGCGCCTCACTCACGTCGACGGCTGACCGGAGGTCGCGAACCGATCAGCCGGTCCCGGACGTATCGGAACGGACCGACAGTCCTGACACCGAAGGGGAATGATCGATGCGACTCCGACTCACCTTGCTCGTCACCGCGTTCGTCCTCGCCGCCTGCGGCGGAGCGAGCGACACGGCAGCGGAAGATGCCGCGACAACTGCGCCGCCTGAAACGACCGCCGCGCCTGTCGCCGGGGTGGAGGTCACCGACACATCGCTCGGAGAAGTCCTCGTCGGTCCCGAAGGAATGACCCTGTACGGGTTCACCGTGGACGACCCCGGAGTCAGCAACTGTTATGACGACTGCGCCCAGGTCTGGCCACCCCTGGCGGGGGACACACCGATCAGCGGCGACCTCGACGAGTCGCTCTTCACCACGGCCGAACGCACAGACGGGACGAGCCAACTCGTCATCGGTGACTGGCCTCTCTACTACTTCGCCGGCGACACCGCACCCGGAGATGTCAACGGACAGGATGTCGAAGGCGTCTGGTTCGTGGTGGACGCCGACGGAAACCTGGTCGGGGCGTCAGAGACGACCGAACCCGAAGAGGAGGCCGCGGCCGATCCCGCCGGGGACCGGGGGTACGACTACGACATCGAAACTCCGCAAGGGCTCTCCGTGGCGGAGACCGACCTCGGCCCGACCGTCGTCGACGGGGACGGGTTCACCCTGTACGGGTTCACTCAGGACACCCCCACCGCCTCGGCATGCACCGGAGCGTGTGCGGATAGCTGGCCGCCGGTCCCTGGGAACGCCAAGGTCGGGGACGATCTAGACCCGAGCCTGTTCACGACGATCACCCGTGATGACGGCAGCACCCAGTTGGTCTTCGGTGACTGGCCCCTCTACCGCTTCGTGGGAGATGGGGCACCCGGCGATGTCAGTGGACACGGCGTCAACGACGTGTGGTTCGTGATCGGAGCCGACGCCACCCTGTACCGGTAAGGATCACGCTCGTCCGGTCAGCACCACCACGTCGGACCGGGCGGGCCCGTCGGATTCGCTCTGCAAGGTGACGATCAGTTCGGGATAGTCGGTGGGTTCAACCCCGGACCAGAACGCCACCGCGCCGTCGCCACCGCGCATGTGGAAGGTCCCCACACTCACCGCTCGATCGCCGGCGACGACCCAACCTTGGTAGTAGGTACCGGGATCCGCCGGCGGGAGACCGGCAACTTCGAGACGCAGCACGATCCCGGCAGGAGTCTCGACCACTCTCACGTCTGCCGATGCGGTGGGAGCCAGACTGGTGCCTGCCAGAGTGAAGTCGACAGGCTCGGACCGCGTCAACGCGAAACCAGCGATTGCGACGATGAGAACGAGGACCGCCGCCGCGGGCATCCACAGTCGTCGAAAGGATGTCCCTGCGGCGTCGATCTCGGTCAGCACCGCATCGAGCACATCAGGGGGATCCGCCCACACGGTCTCGGAGGCGAGGATGTCTGCTGTCCGAAAGTCGTCGTGCGAAGTCATGGGAGACCCTCCATACGCCTCGGAACGTCGGAAGGTTCGCCCACCAGGTGACCAAGTGCGTCAGAGAGTCGTTCGTGGGCCCTGTGTGAGCGGGACTTGACCGTCCCCAGCGGAATACCCAACCGAGCCGCGATCTCGCGGTGGGTGAGGCCCCCGAAGTAGTGGAGGCGCAACACGTCGCGTTCTTCGACGGGAAGCGCATCGAGCGCGAGACGGACCTCGAATGTCTCCCAGATATCGGAGAACTCGACCGGCAGGACTGCGAGATCGACCTCGGAAGGTTCCGGTCCCTGCCTGCGTCGCTCGCGGCGGACGAGGTCGATCGCCACCCGTCGAGCGATCGCATACAGCCAAGGGGCGATCGGACGTCCAGCGTCGAAGCTGTCCCGAGCCGTCCATGCCTTCACGAACGTCTGCTGCACTGCGTCTGCGACTAGATCGTCGCTCCAAAGGGCGCTGCGGGCCACCGTGGTGACGGCGCCGGAATAGCGGTGGTAGAGCTCGGTCATCGCCGCTCTGTCACCCGATTGGAACCGGACACCGAGATCCTCCATATCCGCCATTGTGGTCATCAATCGGCGTGTGCGGAGGCGGTGACGACCAGACAGTCGTTCGGCCGACGAACTCGTGTGCGAAAACCACCGTAGAGGTGGTACCGAACCCAGGGTTTGCGGAGAGGGAGGGATTTGAACCCTCGAGGAGGCTTTAAACCCCCTACTCGCTTAGCAGGCGAGCGCCTTCGACCACTCGGCCACCTCTCCCAAAGAGCCCCCGGCATCACCGGGGGCGAGATCAGGGTACAGACGGGCTCACTCGCCCGCCAGAAGGACGGCAGCGGCAACGCACAGAATGCCAACGACTTCGGCCAAGGACGGTCGTTGGGCGAGTGCGACCAGGCCGACCAAGGTGGCGGTCACCGGAAGCAGCGACTGGAGAAGGGCGAACCGGCTGCGATCGATCCGCGTCAGAACCATCTGGTCGATCGCGTACGGGATCGCGTTCGACAGGAGACCGGTGGCGAGGGCCAGCAGAACGAGAAGCGGAACCGCGAGCAGTCCGACCAGTCCCCCGGCCGTCACCGGAGCGATCACGAAGGCACCGATCAGCATCCCGACACCGAGCCCGTCCACACCCGAACCGGACTGTGCCATGCGTGTCCCGAGCACGATGTAGGCCGCCCACAGCGTGGCAGCCAGCAGCGCGAACCCGACGCCGGGCAACGTCCCCTCGGGTGATACCCCGGCGAGCAGGAGCACACCGGCAACAGCCAGGGCGAGCGCTCCTCGCTTGCGGATACTCCGGGCACCGATCGCGGCCACCGCCACCGGGCCCATGAACTCGATCGCCACCGCATTGCCGAGCGGGAGCCGATCGATCGCCAGATAGAAGCTGAGGTTCATCGCAGCCAGTACCGAGCCGAAGATCGCCGCCCGTATCAGGGTCTCTCTGGTCCAGGTGCGGCGCCACGATCGACGCACGACCACCAAAATGGTCCCCGCAGCCACCACCCGAAGCAGTGCGACCGTTCCCGCCGGGATCGTCGCGAACAGGACAACGGCGATGGCTGCCCCGGCATACTGGCTGATCGCGCCGAGGGCAAAGAACGGTTCCGGACGCCACCCGGCGGGGAGCCGCCACGTTTCGATTCGGCTTTCGGTCATGTGTGGCGGAGGGGGTGGGATTTGAACCCACGGGACCCGAAACGGGCCCAACGGTTTTCAAGACCGTCACCTTCGACCGCTCGGTCACCCCTCC
>JBBDQP010000013.1:14770-53399 GCA_040905965.1 Acidimicrobiia bacterium | reverse complement strand
TCGACGGCCACGAAGAAGGCATCCATGTCGACATGCAGAATCCGCTCAGCCCACACCCGCCCGACGGTACCGGGCTTTTTAGCGAACCAGCGCTTCAAGAACGTCGCGCTACGCGTACCAAAAGCACGGATGCCCCGCTAGAAAGCGGGGATGGCGGGACGGGTGCATTTGGTGAGGCATGGGGAGGTCTGGAATCCGGACCACGTGGTGTATGCCTCGTTGGCCGGCTTCGGGCTCAGCGAAACGGGCGTCACCCAAGCGAAGGCTGTCAGCCGCTACCTCCGGTCTGCGCCGATCGTGGCTGTCTGGTCCTCGCCACTGGAACGGGCAATCTCGACGGCCGAGCCGATCGCAGCCCACTTCGGCGTGCCGATCCGGGTCGACGCCGAACTGATCGAATGGAAGATGGCCGATGACTGGGCAGGCGTCGGATGGGACGACCTCCCCTCGGAACGACCCGGCCAACTCGAGGCATACCTCTCCCACCCGCTGGACATGCCGTTCGCGTCGGAGTCGCTAACCGCGCTCGCCTCCCGGATGAGAACGATCCTCGCTGCGATCTCCGACCGGCACGACGGGGACGTGGTCATCGTCTCGCACCAAGATCCGGTGCAGGCGGCACGTCTGTCCCTCACCGGACGAGACCTCGCCAACCAGCACGTCGACAAACCCCAGCATGGAACCGTGATCACCCTGAAGCCGGGAACGCCGTGGACAGAGCTCACGTCCTGGAGCCCGGAGCAGGGCGCCGAGTTTCCGCCGTCAGTCTCCGACAACGGGACTGACTCCGAAGCGGGAACGGAACAACTCGGCATCGGTCTCGAAGGCGAGGACAGGTAGATCGTCCGGCCGGAACCAGCCGACCTCGACCGCGTCGTCGCCTGCCCTTGCGACACCGCCCAGGACTCGACCGTTGAACCAGATGCCGACGGTCAGCTTCTCTGGATCATGAAAGTTGGAGGCGACGAAGACAGGCTCTCCGACTTCGACCTCGAGTCCCGTCTCCTCGGCGACCTCGCGGGCCGCCGCCTCCCGAATCTCCTCGCCGTAGTCGACGAACCCGCACGGCACGCACCACAATCCCGGTTTGGTCGACCCTCGGCCCCGCTTGACCAGCAAGACCCGCCCTTCGTCGTCCTCGAGGACGACCGCCGCTCCGACCCCAGGATCGCGGAAATGCACAAAGCGACAGCGAGGACACCCCATCCGAGAGCGCCCTCCCCTCTTCACGACCTCCAGTTCCGAGGCGCACATCGGACAGAACCGAAACTCCCCGGGCCAGAACTCATCTTGCACAGGCGTCCAAGTCGGTTGACACTCGGGTCAACGTACCGTGCTCACTCCGATACTCACCACCTTCGCTCTCCTCGTCGCGTCGCTCTCCGCCGCGGTGATCCTCACAAGTGAGGACGCCGTGTGGATCGACGGGGCGAGCGTGATGCTCGCCTCCGGCCACCTGCTCCTGACGGCGGTCGTCATCGTCGGCTCTCTCGTAGGTGCCGCCCGCTGGTCGGTGGGGCTGGGTGCGGGCCTCGCCGGGGTCATCGCGGTCCCGGCAGTCGTCCATCCGATTGGACCCGTATGGATCGTCATGGTCGGCACCGCCGGACTCGCGCTCGCCGGACTTCTGGGCACAGGACTCCGTGCGGTGGTTCGGCAGCGACCTCCCACCGACTCGCCTCCGAAGAAGGCCGTCGCACTGACGTTGGGTCTGCTGGCCGGTCCTGTGCTCATCGGCGCCCTCCAACCGGATGGCGTTGACCTTCTCGACTGGATCCTCGCCGGCGGCACGGTCGCACTCGCCGTCTGGTATTCGCGGGCGAAACCGGCTGCGCTGTGGGCGACTCGACTCGGGTTGCCGGTCGCCGTCGTGGCAACGGTGTTGGCGGTTCCCTTTCCCGGGTCCGTGGCGGCGGCGATCGGTTTCGTCGCACTGACATGGCTGGCCTGGTCGACCGACGCTCGGATCGCCGTGATCCCGCTCGCTTCGCCGGGCAGAGCCGTCCCGATCCCCGCCGAGTTGGCGCCGGGCGAGATCCTCGACGCGGCGGGGTTGGATTCACGCGGACGCCGAAAGGACGACCCATGACCAAGATCCGCCTTCCCAACCCGTGGATCGCGATCCCGTCGGTCGTCCTCGGCCTGCTGGGTGGCTGGGTCACCTACCTCGTGATGGAGTTGTCGTGCCGGGTCGAATCCGACGAAGCGGTCCAGACGTGCACCGGGCTGGCGTTGTCGCTGGCAACCGTCGTCTTCGTGTTGGCCACGATCGGGATGGCGGTCGTCCTCGTGCTCGTGTACCGGTCG
The DNA here is from genome assembly GCA_040905965.1 of Acidimicrobiia bacterium. Lineage (GTDB taxonomy): Bacteria > Actinomycetota > Acidimicrobiia > Spongiisociales > ZC4RG35 > DATHWB01. The sequence continues at coordinate 51,092 of JBBDQP010000013.1, read as the reverse complement.
ATCGCCGAGTACCGAGACGCGCAGGCAAAGGGTGAAGAACCCGCGGGTCCGGGGTGCGAAACGAACTGACTCTCAGGCTCGGCTGAGGATCAACGTCACGTTGTGGCCGCCGAACCCGAAACTGTTTGACGCCACATGCTCGATTCCGCCCACCTCACGCGCCTCGTTGGGGACATAGTCGAGATCGCAGGAGGGGTCCGGTTCGTCGTAGTTGATGGTGGGGGGCAGGATTCCAGTCTGAATGGCGCGGATTGAGATCGCCGCCTCCAGCGCGCCTGCGCCTCCGAGCAGATGGCCCGTCATCGACTTGGTCGAAGAGACCGGAATCGCCCGGGCGACGTCCTCGCCCAGCGCGACCTTCAATGCGAGCGTCTCGGTCGAGTCGTTGGCTTCCGTCGAGGTGCCGTGGGCGTTGACGTAGTCGAGGTCAGACGGCTCGAGACCGGCATCGGCGAGTGCCGCCTTGACCGCCCGCGCCGCCCCCGTACCCCCCGGCTTGGGGAGGGTGATGTGATACGAGTCGGCCGACATCCCGTATCCGGTGATCTCGGCGTGGATGGTGGCGCCACGCGCCAACGCCCGCTCACGTTCTTCGAGCACCAGGACCGCCGCTCCCTCCCCCATCACGAATCCGTCCCTGCCCGCATCAAACGGCCGCGAGGCGGCGGTCGGATCGTCGTTCCGGGTGCTGAGGGCGCGCGCCTGTGCGAAGGCGGCGACCGCATAAGTCGTGATCGCCGCTTCCGAGCCGCCCGCCACCATGAGATCGGCCGCACCCCGTCGGATGATCTCGGCCGCATCGCCGATGGCATTGGCGGAGGCGGAACATGCCGTCACAGTGCATGACACCGGACCGAGCAGGTGATGTTCGATCGAGACCAATCCTGCGGGCATGTTGGCGATGATCTTGGGGATCCCGAGCGGACTGACCCGACCTGGCCCCCGCTCGTGAAGAACGCCGACTTCTTCGATGAAGGTCTCCATACCGCCGAACCCGACACCGATCAGCGCGCCTGCGCGCTCTGCATCTTCGGAGTCTGGGTCGAGTTCGAGGCCCGCATGGAGCATCGCCTCACGGGCGGCAACGAGCGCAAACTGGCTGCAGCGATCCAGCCGGCGCGCCTCTTTCGCCTCGAAATGGTCGGTCGGCTCGAAGTCAGACACTTCCGCGGCGATCGACACCTTCTGGTCCGAAGTGTCGAACAGGGTGATAGGGCCGGCGCCGGAACGTCCGGCCACCACCGCGTCCCAGGTGTCGGCCATGGTGTGACCGAGAGGCGTGATCGCCCCCAGCCCGGTCACGACGACCCGGCGGCGCTGGGAGTTCACCTCAGCCGGAGAGCTTGGCCGCGACGAGATCGACAGCCTGGCCGACGGTGTGGATGCTCTCGGCGTCCTCGTCGGGGATCTTCACTCCGAACTCGTCTTCGAGCGCCATGAGCAATTCCACGACGCCAAGCGAGTCGACCTCGAGGTCCTCTTCAAAGTTGGCGTCGTCGTTGATCTTCGCCTCGTCGAGTCCCAGCTCGCTGACGAGGAGCTTGTGCAACCTCGTCGAAATCTCACCACGATCCATACGTCACTCTCCTTCGCGTTGAACGGCAGCCTAGAGGGCGATGCCCCCGTCGACCGACAGAACCTGGCCGGTTATGTATCCGGCCCCTTCCGATGCGAGAAAGGCGACCGCGGCCGCCACCTCCCCAGGGTCGCCGAAGCGGCCCAATGTGATCGCACCGAGCGATGCCTTCTTGGCCTCGTCAGCCAGCGCATCCGTCATCTCAGTGGCGATGAAGCCGGGGGCGACCACGTTGACGGTGATCCCCCGCGATCCGACCTCCTTGGCGATCGACTTCGACATCCCGATCAGGCCCGCCTTCGACGCGGCGTAATTCGCCTGGCCCGGATTTCCGGCGATCCCTGCAACCGAACCGATCGAGATGATCCTCCCCCAGCGGGCCTTCAACATCCCGCGCATGGCCGCCTTCGAACAGAGAAACGCCGAACGGAGGTTGGTGGCGATGACGGCGTCGAAGGCTTCGACGCTCATGCGGAGGAGGAGATCGTCGCGAGTGATCCCGGCGTTGTTGACGAGGATCTCGACCGGGCCCAATCCCTGCTGCACCGCCTCGAACATGGTCGAGACCGCCTCGGGGTCTGCGACGTCGGCGCGGACTGCCATCGCCTCTCCACCGCCCACTTCGATGGCAGAGACGACCTCGTCCGCAGCGTCCGCCCGCGAGGCGAAGTTGACCGCCACCCGATGACCGGACGCGGCGAGGGCGAGGGCGATCGACCGCCCGATGCCGCGGGATCCGCCGGTGACCAATGCCACCCGGGTCATTGCTTCATCCCTACCCCGAAGAAGTCGAGGCTCGGCTGAAGAAGGTCGAACACCGTTCCTTCGAAATCCGGGATCTCGGCATCAGATTCGGCTATCGGCGTGACCCGTTCGCCCCATTTCACCGCAGCCGCGGCCCACGACAGGCCCCCGCCGAAAGCGGCAAAGACGACGTTGCCGTTCGGCGGTATGCGCCTTTCCTCCAGCGCTTCGGCCAATGCGACGGGGATCGTGGCGGAACTCGTATTCCCGTACTTCTGGACGTTGATGAAGACCTTGTCCTCGTCGATCTCCAGGCGGCGGGCGGTGGCGTCGATGATGCGCTTGTTCGCCTGGTGCGGGATGAGCAGGTCGATGTCGGCCAGCGACCAGCCGACCTCGGCGGCCACATGCTGAGCAGCCTCACCCATTCGGACGACAGCATTGCGGAAGATTTCTGCACCGTTCATGACGACCCCACAGGAGGATGCTGCACGCGGTGCCCTGGTTCCGGAAGAGCCGAAGCTCGGGACCATGAGATGTTCGGCGATCGTTCCGTCGTTGCCCATGGTGCCGCTGAGCAGCCCGATCGGCTCATCGGTGGGGCGCATAACGGCGGCCCCTGCACCGTCGCCGAACAGGATGCAGGTCGCGCGATCCGAATAGTCCATCACGTAGTGCATCTTCTCGACACCGGTCAGCAGCACGTTGCGCGCCACACCCGTCTGGATCAGCGAGGACGCCATCACCATCGCGTAGATGAAACCGGAACAGTTGGCATTCACGTCGATTGCGCCTGCGCCTTCTGCTCCGATCTTCGCCTGCAGGTAGGCGACCGACGCGGGGATGATCGACTCCGGAGTGCAGGTGGCGTTGATCATGAAGTCGATTTCGCCCGGTTCCATGCCGGCGGCAGCGATCGCCCGTCGCGATGCGACTGCGGCCAGGTCGGACGCTTCGACGTGAGAGATGCGCCGCTCCTTCATGCCGGTGCGCGAGGTGATCCACTCGTCGTTCGTGTCAACAATCTTCTCGAGGTCGGCGTTGGTCAGCACGGTCGGGGGCATCGCCTTCCCCCATCCGACGATCTCGGCATTCGGCATCACGCACCTCCAGGACGGTCGATGGTAGAGAGCGCTTGCACCGCGGAGTCGATTCCTGCCAGATCCGAGATGGTCAGCACCTCCGCCCCTTCGACAGTCCGCTTGGCCATGCCTGCCGTGACCTCACCCGGACCGACATGGACGAATGTGCCGATTCCGTGGCCGGCGATGTTGCGCAGCGTGTCGGCGAATCGAACCCGTCCGACCACCTGATCGGTGAGTGCCCGGGCGACGTCGGCGGGATGGACGGGAGTTGCCGTGACGTTGGCGTAGACGGCAAAACGTCCCTCGCGAGGCTCGATCGTGGCCACCGCAGTCGCCACCCGCTCGGCAGCCGACGCCATGAACGGCGAATGGAACGCACCGGCGACCTTGAGACGAACGGCGCGCCGCACACCCAGGTCCCGACCGTTGGCGTCGAGCCAGTCGAGGTCGGCGACGCCCCCGGCGACGACCACCTGGCCGGGTGCATTGTCGTTTGCCACGGTGAGACGGCCGCCTGCAGCTCGGCTGGCCGCCTCGATCGCTTCGGCCAACTCGACATCTGCCCCGAGGAGTGCAGCCATCCCCGATGCTTCGAGATCGGCGGCGTCGGCCATCGCCCGCCCCCGTTCGGCGACCACTCGGAGTGCGGCGTCGTAGTCGATGACGCCTGCGGCGGCCAAGGCGGTGTATTCGCCGAGCGAATGGCCGGCGGCCGCCACCGGAGGGTGCGGCAGGCGTTTCGACAGCTCGTCCCACAGCGCATAGGTCAGGGCGAACAGGGCGGGTTGGGCGTGTTCGGTCCTGGTGAGTTCGTCCTCTGGACCGTCGAGGCATATCGAGCGAAGCGACCATCCGAGAATGTCGTCGGTGCGCTCCCCGAGAAGATCGGGTCGGGCGTCGAAGAGGTCTGCCCCCATTCCCACGAACTGGCTTCCCTGGCCGGGAAACAACACCGCAAACGTCATCGCAACTCCCTCTTCGGACCGACCAGCCTATTGGCCGGCATGGAAGAGGGTCGTGACCAGCCGATCGACATCGGCCCGGTCGACATCGCGATGGGTGACCAGGCGCCACACCCCCCCGAAGAGCGGCGGATTGACTCGCATTCCGTTTGAGCGGATGGCCGCGATCGCCTCGTCGATCGACACCGGAAGATGATCGATCGCCACGTTCACGATGTTGGTCTCCACCGATCGCGGATCGAGGGCGTCTGGAGCGTGATCAGCGATCTGGGTCGCGAGATACTTCGCGAGGTCGTTGTCATCGGCCACCCGATTCCGGTCGCGCAGCGCGATGCGAGCCGGCGCTGCCAGGACCCCCACCTGACGCATGCCGCCGCCCATCCGTTTGCGAAAATAGTGGATCTCGTCGATCAGCTCGCGGCGAGCGCAGATGATCGAGCCGACCGGGGCTCCGAGACCCTTGGAAAAGCAGAACGTCACGGTGTCGACCCCGTCTGCGATTTCGTCGGCACCGACTCCGAGGGCGGCGGCGGCGTTGAAGATCCTGGCTCCGTCGAGGTGGATCGAAAGGCCGTGTTTCCGAGCTGCGGCGTTTCCGGCAGCCATCCCTTCGACCGGTGTGACCCTGCCACCGGACAGGTTGTGGGAGTTCTCCCACACCATCAGTCGGATGCGAGGAAAGAAGGCTCCGGCGGTGGCCATCACCGCCTCGACCTGGTTCGGCTGGATCCACCCTCCCGGGGCGTGGACCGGGCGGAACGACACGCCTGAGAACGCCGACGCGGCGCCCTTCTCGATGTTGCGAACGTGGGCGCCTTCGTCGCACAGGACGTCGTCACCTGGGCGGGTCTGGACCATCAGGCTGAGCTGGTTCCCCATCGTTCCTGTCGGGACGAAGATGGCCGCGTCTTTGCCGACGGCTGCCGCCGCCTCCTCCTGCAGCCGGTTGACCGTCGGATCGTCGCCGTAGACGTCGTCACCGACTTCGGCGTCGGCCATCGCCCGACGCATCTCCGGTGTGGGACGGGTGACAGTGTCGGATCGGAAGTCGGCCGTGCCGTCTGCGAATGCCATAGGCGGCGGAGGCTAGATGGATCGGAGCACGGGGTAAGTTCGCCACTCGCCTGGCCCCGCCGAGTGATCCGTTTTTACCCCTCTCAACGCTTCATTGGTGACGCGCCTGGAGGGGTAAAAACGGATCAGAGGCGGGTCAGGGCGCGTTTCAGGCCGAGGGTGGCTTGGGCGATGCGCTGTTCGTTCTCTACCAGCGCGAACCGCACGAAGCCGTCACCGGTCGGCCCGAAGCCGACGCCGGGGCTGACGGCCACCTTGGCTTCGTCCAGCAGGTGATAGGCGAAGTCGAGTGACCCCATCTCGGAGTACGGATCCGGGATGGGCGCCCACACGAACATCGTGCCTTTGGGCTTCTCGACCTTCCATCCGCCCCGGTTCAACCCGTCGATGAGCACGTCCCGACGGCGGAGGTAGATGTCGTTCACCTCGGTGACGTAAGGATCCCCCTCGTTGAGGGCGATGATCGAGGCGATCTGGATCGGTTGGAAGGTGCCGTAGTCGAGATACGACTTGAGCTTGGCGAGAGCCCCGACGATCTCCGCATTGCCGACCAGGAACCCGACCCTCCATCCCGCCATCGAATGGCCCTTTGTCAGCGTGTACAGCTCGACGCCCACCTCCTTGGCGCCCGGCACCTGCAGCAGCGACGGCGGCGTATACCCGTCGAAGCTGATGTCGGCGTACGCGAAGTCGTGAACGATGACCACTCCGTGCCGATGGGCGAAAGCGACGAGCCTTTCGAAGAAGTCGAGTTCGACCACGGTCGTCGTCGGGTTGTGCGGGAAGGACACGATGATCACTCGCGGTCGCGGCCACGAGTTGCCGAACATCCGCTCGAGCACTTCGAAGTAGTCGGCTTCGGACGTGATCGGCGCCCGACGGACTTCCGCACCGGCGAGCACCGGGGCATAGATGTGAATCGGATATGACGGCTCCGGGACGATGGCGGCGTCACCCGGTTGGACCAACGTCCACAGCAGGTGACTGAGACCCTCCTTCGCCCCGATCGTCGAGATGACCTCGGTCTCAGGGTCGAGTTCGACCCCGAATCGGCGCCGATACCGATCCGAAACAGCCCGCCGGAGGTTGGGCAGACCACGCGACACCGAGTAGCGGTGGTTCCGTTCGTTCTGCGCCGCCTCGACCAGCTTGTCCACCACAAAGGGAGCAGACGGGATGTCGGGGTTGCCGAAGCCGAGATCGACGATGTCGGCTCCCGCCCGCCGTGCAGCCATCTTCCTCTGGTTGACCTCGGCGAAGACGTACGGGGGAAGGTTGTCGATCCGACGGAAGTCCATCAACCGCAGGGTAATGGAGCGCCAGTGGCGGCTCTGCTCAGGCGCCGGACAGCCGGCCGACCACACGCCGGAGACGGGCGGGGACGAAGTCCGAGGCCACGTCGAGGATCGACCGCACAAGTTCCAAAAGGTCGCGTGATCCGTCCCAATGCTCGAGGACCACCTCTTCCCCGGCCGCCTCGACGATGTGATGAATGGCGAAAGCGAGCACGAGGAGATCGTCGGCGACACCGACCACCGGGAGGAAATCAGGAACCAGGTCCACCGGTGAGGCGGCATAGGCGGCAGCACCAGCCACCACCAGCTTGGTCCGGCGCGGAACGCGCGGGTCTCGGAGGAGACGCCACAGCAGCTTCGCCATGTGCGGAATCGTGCTCGCGGCGTCGACCGCAATGCGACGCAACGCCACACGGCCACCGGGTTCAATCACCTCGTCGGGTCTCAGCGGATCACCAGTCATACAGACCATTGTGTACGCGTCGCCCGGCCAATGCGGCACCCACAGCTCCTGACAGGGATGCGAAGCGGGCGGGTACCACCTCCGGCGGTGTCCGGAAGGCGGAACCGGACATCGCACCGGCGAGAATCTGACGGGCAGGATCGAGCAGGTCCTCGCCTGCACCCGCCGCCGCTCCCCCGATCACGATGCGCTCCGGATCCAGCAGGAGCACCAGGTTCACGAGCCCGCGGCCGAGCCATCGTCCGACCTCGGCCAGCGCCTCCTTCGCCCGGAGGTCGCCGAGCGAAGCTGCCTGGACGAGGTGGATCCCGCTCGGCTCTCCCGCCTGGCTGGCAACTCTTCCGTCCGGCTCAGAACGTGCGATGTCGGCTGCGAGCCGGTCCAGCCGGGTACCGGACACCAGCGTCTCCCAGCATCCGAATCGACCGCAGGAACACGGATCTCCGCCCTCCACCATCTGGAGATGTCCGGCCTCACCGGCGAACGACCTGCCCCGATACACCCTTCCGCCTATGACGTAGCCCACTCCGATTCCAGTCCCCAAGGTGACCATCACGAGCGAATCGGCTCCAACCCCTGCACCGATCGACCATTCGGCATGGACGGCGAAGTTGGCGTCATTGTCGACTGCCACGTCGAAGCCGACCGCCGCCCGCAATTCGGAGCGGTAGTCGACGGACTCGCCTCGCAGGTGGGGACCCCACGCGAACTCGCCGTCGGGAAACCGGACGAGCCCCGCCAGACCTACACCGACGCTCGTGGCGCCGCTCGAGCCGACCGCAGCGGCCGCTGTCTCGCTGACGAACGTGAGCGGGTCGGACTCTGGCATCAGAAGTCGATCGGATTCGACGATCTCGTTGTGATCGTCGAGCAGAACCTGCTTGAGCCACGTTCCGCCGACGTCGAGACCCAGCGATGTCATTCGACCTCGATGCGCACCGCGGCGTCAGGGTCGTCGCCGTCTTCGCCCCGTCCGACCTTCCCCAGTTCGTCGATCACCGCCTCGATCGCCTTCAACGACTCGACTCCGGCCCGCAGCAGGTGGAATGCGAACCGTGCTCCTGCACGTTTGAGGGCGGCGGCCGTCTCAGACTCCGGATTCACGCTGGCTTCCTCGCCCGCCTCGCCAATGCACCGAATGTCACCCGCAGCCGACCGTCGGTGAGCGCCGCCGAGGTGATCGGTCGGCGTTGGAACGAGTCTGGAAGGAGCAGCGAACGGCGATAGGGGCCAATCGTGATCGCCAGCTCCGAACCCCTCCGGATCACGTCGAGTTCGTCCTTTGATGCGAACGGAACGTCCATCTCGACGATCACGTCGTCGCCGACCTCCGTCAGGTGGAAGGGGCTGACCGCCTCGAAATCGCCGATCGGGTCGATGTCGACGTACAGCTCGGCTCCCATCTGTCGGAGCCGGGTGACACCCACCATTTCGTCGTCGAAGAGGCGCAGGCGGAGCCGTACAACCTCTGAGAAGGCGGCGTCGACCGTCTCGAGATGCTTCGTCTGGATCTCACGCCAACGGGAGAAGTACGGATCGCTCACGACGTCGGGCAGGACCCGGTTGACGATCACCCCGTCAACCCCATAGCCGAAGAGCCCGAGGTAGGTATAGGTGCGTCGCGCCTCGTCGATGACCATCTTCTCCGGATTGACCACCAGCCGAGCGGACGTGACTTTGGGATCGGCGAGGAGCTCTTTGACCTGTTCGATCCCTTCGAAGATCGACTGGGCTGCTTCGAACATTTTGTCGTCCGGCACCGGCAGATCCGTCATGCGACTCAGGAGGGGCCGGGCGGCGCGCAAGATCCGTCGCTCCGCCGGCATCACCCGTTCGAAATACCACGACAAGACCTCCGGAAGACTCAGCAACCGCAGCGTTTCGGCGGTGGGTGCGCAGTCGACGACAAGCACGTCATATTCGCCAGAGCGGGCGTGTTCATTCAGGTCCAGCAGCGCGAACAGCTCGTCCATGCCGGGGAAGACGAGAAACTCTTCGGCTTCGATTCCTCCGACCCCGCCCCAGTCGAACACACTCATGAGCTGGTCGCGGATCGAGCCCCAGTGACGCTCGAGACGCTCCTGGGTGTCGATCTGCTGACCGTCGAGGTTGTCGACCACGCCCGTGGGTCGGTCGCCAAGACTCATATCGAGCGCATCCGCCAGGCTGTGGGCAGGATCGGTCGAACTGACGAGGGTGCGATATCCGCGATCCGCCGCGGCGAGGGCGGTAGTGGCCGCCACGGTGGTCTTGCCGACACCACCCTTCCCGGTGACGAGAAGGATGCGCATGAAACTCAGCCTCCTGCGACCGCGCCAACGCGCTCGCGTAGACCGCGCAGTGCCGTGCCGACGATCTGCTTCTCCACCTGCCGACGGAGGAACCCGGGAATCGTGAACGCCGGGTCGGCCCGCAAGGCGTAGATGATCTCCGTGCGACCCTCGCCCAGATCCTTGAAGGTGTAGGACCCCTCCAGGGCCTTCAGGTCATCTCCGGGTTCCGCGGTCCATGACATCGAGTGCGGCTCGTCGTAGCTGTAGGTCAGGATGTAGGCGATCTCTTTGACCATCCCATCGATTACGAACGAGGCGCGGGCCGGCCGACCTTCGGCGTCGGACTCCAGGACTTCCGTCGACCGCACTCCGGTTGCCCATTCGGGATAGGCGGCGACGTCGCTGGCGACAGCGAAACATGCTGACGGCTCGGCGTCGATCTCGATGCTCTGAACGGTGCCCTCGGCCACGCGGTGAATCCTCCTGGTTTCCCGCAGTAAGGCTAGCCATTGCGGGCTCAACCGGATTTCGGTTCGAGCCTCACCGGTCTCTGCGTCGCCCGGAAATAGCCGACATTTCGACATCGGGTCTGTCCGAGCCGCCACGTCGACGCCTGCGGCTGGTGGACGTCACCGTAGAAGTGGAACACCGGCTGATGCGCTCGGAGATAGTCGAGAATCGGCTGGGAAGCGCGTTCCGGACGTCCTGTGACGACATCGAGATGCATCGCCCTCACCGCGGCGGGAAGGTGGGAACAGAGGACATCGACCGGACCCATCCTCTCGAGCTTCTCGGTCATCTCCTCGTCTGTCACCTCGCCGCTCGCGTGCAGTGGAGTGGAGATTCCACCCCCCACGATGCCAAGACGCCACCCTTCGAGCTCCAGCACTTCCCCGTCCAGAAAACGCCACCCGGCGGGAAGGTGCTCACGCAGCTGGTTGGGTCGGTCGACGTTTCCGAACGTCGCAAACCCCGACGTTCCTTCCAGTGCCGCCTGCATCTCGACGTATTGGGCCACGGCACGAGCCTCGAATTGTTCCCGGAAGCCTTCGTGGTCGGATCCGATCTCCTCCGCCCAAATCGACCGCATCCCCCCGAAGTCGCCGGCAGCTCGGGCGGCCGCAATCCGCATCGCCACCCCGCGTCCCAGGATGTCGGACGTGATCCCGTCCCCGGTGCGGTAGTCCATCAGGTTCAGGAAATCGCCCAACACCACCAGGGTCTCTGGCCCGCGGGCGAGCGCTGCCAGCGGTTCGAACGCGCCGTGAACGTCCGAGACGAATATCACGTCAGTAAGGCTCCTCGGATTCGATCCCGACCCGACCGGCGTACCACCCAGCCGCAGATCCTCCGATGACGGCAAGCAGGAGCGCCAACGGCCATCTGATGTCCAGCGGCGAATACTCGGCCGACATCCCTGCCATCCCGAAGCCGACCGCGACAGCCACCACGCGACGTCCGGGGACGCCGAAGCGGGCCTCGGGATCGGCTGTCGGTCGTTGGAGATTTCCGGCCAGCACCGTCATGAAGATCCAGGCAATCAGTGCCACGACCCCGACGACGAGGACGATCGCGTAGACCCGGATCACGCGTTCGTGACCGCGCCATGCTCGGCCGAACCGACCAGACGGGCGTATTTGGCGAGAACACCGGAGGTGTAGCGAGGTGGCTGCGGCTTCCAGTTCGTCCGCCTCTCCGCCAGAACGTTCTCCGACACCAACACGTCGAGTCGACGGGTCGACAACTCCACCCGGATCCGGTCACCCTCCTCGACGAGACCCATCGGCCCGCCGACCTCTGATTCCGGGGCGACGTGACCGATGCACAGGCCCGTCGTCCCACCCGAGAAGCGCCCGTCGGTGATGAGAAGAACGTCCTTGCCGAGACCGGCACCCTTGATGGCGGCAGTGATCTGCAACATCTCCCGCATTCCCGGACCGCCCTTGGGTCCTTCGGTGCGGATGACGACGATGTCGCCCTTCTGAATGCGGTGACCGAAGAGGGCTTCGAGCGCGGCCTGCTCCCCTTCGAAGACACGCGCCGGGCCCTCGAAGACGTCCAATTCGATCCCGGCCATCTTCACGACTGCCCCGTCGGGGGCGAGCGAGCCGCGCAGAATGGCGATCCCGCCTTCGGCGGCGAGCGGCTGACTGAGCGGACGGATCACGTCCTGATCGGTCGGCACTTCGACGTCCGCCAGGTTCTCGGCCATCGTCTTGCCGGTCACAGTGGGCAGATCTCCATTGATGAGCCCTTCGTCCAGCAGCGCCTTCAAGACGACGGGAACCCCGCCGATCCGGTCGAGACCCACCATGTGGTACTTCCCGAACGGACGAAGGTCGCCGATGTGCGGTGTGCGACGACTGATCCGGTCGAAGTCTTCGAGGGTGAGTTCGACCTCGGCCTCGTGGGCCATCGCCATCAGGTGCAGCACGGCGTTGGTCGAGCCGCCGAGCGCCATGACCGTGGTGATGGCGTTCTCGAATGCGGGCCGCGTCATGATCTGGCGCGGCCGGAGGTTGTCTGCGAGAAGACCCATCACCGCTTCACCCGACCGAACGGCGAAGTCTCTCAGACGCGGATCGACCGCCGGGACCGAGGCCGAACCGGGAAGCGACATGCCGATCGCCTCTCCGACCGAGGCCATGGTGTTGGCAGTGAACATCCCTGCACAGGATCCGGCGCCTGGACAGGCGCTGCGCTCGATTTCCGCCATGTCCTCTTCAGAGATCCGACCTTCTGAAAGCGCCCCGATGCCTTCGAACACGTCGACGATGTCGATGTCACGACCCCGATAACGACCAGGCAGCGATGCCCCGCCATAGAGGAACACGGACGGCAGATTCGTGCGAGCCGCCGCCATCAGCATTCCGGGGAGGGACTTGTCACAGCCGGCGATCGTCACCATCGCGTCGAACCGCTCGCCGTGCATGACGAGTTCCACCGAATCGGCGATCACCTCGCGGGACACCAGCGACGCCCGCATGCCCTCATGGCCCATTGAGATTCCGTCTGAGATGGCGATGGTCGCAAATGTGAGTCCCACTCCACCGCTAGCCACGACGCCCTCCTTGGCCTTCTCCGCCAATTCAGGTCCGGTCACGTTGCATGGAGTCACCTCGTTACCGGCAGACACAAGCCCGACCTGCGGTTTCGAGAAGTCGTCGTCGGTCAGCCCGACCGCCCGCAGCATCGCCCGCGCTCCGGCTTTCGCCGGTCCTTCAGTGACGTCCTGGGAATGGATCTTGAGGCTCATACCCACAGGGTAAGCGAACGCGGCTCGGTCGCCTCGTCGCCGTCGCACCACCACGGCAGTAGGTTGCATGCCCCGTGTATTTCGATATTCCCACTCTTCCCAACGCCGAACTCACCTTGCCTCGCAGCCTGCGTCGCCTGTCGGATGTCGCCTACAACCTGTGGTGGTCCTGGCACCCGGAAGGCCGCGACCTGTGGGCGTCGCTCGACCAGGTCCACTGGGAGCAGTACCACAATCCGATCGACCTGCTGGTCTCCATCGACCCGACCCGCTGGCGTCAGATCGAGCAAGTCGAGGCGATCCACGAACTGACGCACAACGCGGTGAGCGCCTTCGACGTCTACATGGGCGACCGCGAGACGTGGTACCAGCGACAGGGCTCGCCGATGTCCGGTCCGGTGGCCTATTTCTGTACCGAGTTTGGCGTCCACAACTCGGTGCCGTTCTATTCAGGCGGCCTGGGCATCCTCGCCGGCGACTATCTCAAATCGGCGTCAGACCTGGGCATCCCGCTGGTGGCGGTGGGCCTGCTGTTCCGGCGTGGGTACTTCCACCAGGAGGTCGACATGGATGGCGACCAGCAACATTTCTATCCCGAACTCGACATGCGTCGGCTGCCGGTTCGGCCCGTCGCGTCGAACGGCGGCGGCCAACTCAAGGTGACGGTCGAGTTCCCCGGCCGGGAGGTGTATGTCGCCGTCTGGAAACTCGACGTGGGCGGCGTGCCACTGCTTCTGCTCGACACCGATCTGCCGGAGAACAACGTTTACGACCGGCCGATCACCCATCAGTTGTACGTCTCCGGTCGGGAGATGCGATTCTGCCAGGAGTTGGTCCTCGGCGTCGGCGGTGTGCGGGCGCTGGAGGAGCTCGGAATCGAGCCTGCGGTCTGGCATGTCAACGAGGGCCATTCGGCGATGAGCCTCCTCGAACGAGCAGCCCAGAAGATGGCGACCGGAGCGTCCCTCGCCACCGCCCGGGATCAGATCCGGTCCCAGACCTTGTTCACCCTGCACACTCCGGTCCCTGCCGGCAACGAGGTCTTCGATGCGACCATCGCCGCCAAGTACCTCGTCGGCTGGGCCGAGAAGCTCGGACTCGGCATGGACGAACTCACCAGGCTCGCCAGCGCAGACGGCGAGAGCCTCGACCGATTCGACCTGGGCGCACTCGCCATTCGTTTCGCCTCCATCACCAACGGTGTCTCCAAACGACACGGCGAGGTGGCGACGGAGGATTGGAAGGACTTGATCGGCGACGACGCGGCATCGGTCACGAATGGGGTCCACACACCGACGTGGATCGGTCGGGACGGAGCTCGCATGCTCTCGCGCCGTTTCGGGTCGAAGTGGCCGACGAAGCTGCTGGAGGAGCCAAACCTCATCGAGGACGGCCGACTGCTCGACAGCGCGACGGTGTGGGAAGCCCACCAGCGTCGCAAGGAGATCTTCGTGCGGTTCGCCCGCGGACGGATCCGCCGCCAGTTGGCGCGCCACGGCGGCTCGCCCGACGAACTGGCCGCCGTCGCCACGATGCTCCCCGCCGATCGGCTGACCCTCGGATTCGCACGCAGGTTCGCGACCTACAAACGCGCAACCCTGATGTTCCGGGACCGCGACCGGCTGCATGCGATCCTCACGAATCCGGAGCATCCGGTCCAGATCGTGTTTGCCGGCAAAGCCCACCCTGCCGACCAGTACGGACAGGCCTTCATCCGCGAGATCACCGAACTCTCGAAGTCGGACGAATTCAAAGGCCACGTGTTCATGCTCGAGGACTACGACGCCCGGATCGCCCGATTCATGGTCCAAGGCGTCGACGTGTGGGTGAACAATCCTCGACCGCCGATGGAAGCCAGCGGGACATCCGGGATGAAGGCCTCGATCAACGGAACCTTGAACTTCTCGGTGCTCGACGGCTGGTGGCTGGAGGGTTACAACGGGAAGAACGGGTGGGTATATGGGTCGGAGGCAGCCAACGACGATTGGGAGGCGGCCGACCACCATGACGCCGACGACTTCTACCGCATCCTGGCCGACGAGATCGCACCCCTGTATTACGACCGGAACGGTTCCGGTATCCCGGAAAGCTGGGTCGATCACATGAAGGAAGCGGTGGTGACCTCACTCGTGGAGTTTTCCAGCCACCGGATGCTGTCGGACTACTGCGACCTCGCCTACTTCCCGATGGGACGCTCGTCCGACTGACCGGCGCCGTCCCCGGCGAGTATCCGTTCCGCCACCGGCCCGCCGATCCGCTCGATCGCCCACCGGGCATGCTCGCGGAGTAACGGGTCGGGATACAGCAGATAGCCGGCGAGCAGGATCAGATCGTCCTCGCCTCCGGTGTTGCCGAGCACGATGAGGGCGTTGCGGCGGATGAAGCGGGGGTCGCCGCCGGGCAGATAGAAGTGGCCGTACCGCTCCACCAGATCGTTGTCGCCCATCGACAGCAGTTCGACCGGATCGACCGAACCGCGTTCGTCGGTTGACCTTGCAAGAAGCCGAGATCCTGGCGGGCAGGCTTCGATACAGTCGTCACAGCCGTAGATCCGGTCCCCGACCGCCACCCGATAGTCGAGCGGGATCTCGCCCGGGGCCTGCAGGATGGCGGCCAGGCAGCGTCGGGCGTCGAGTACGCCCGGTTTGACGAGGGCTCCGGTCGGACAGGCGGGAAGACACGCCTCGCAAGTTCCGCAGTCCCTTTCCATCGTCTTGGCGGGAGGAAGTTCGACGTCGGTGACGACGCATCCGATCAGGAACCAGGGTCCGAGTCCGGGAGTGAGAAGCATCGTGTTCTTTCCCCACCACGCCAGACCGGCCCGATGGGCGGCGGCGCGGTCCACGAGGCGGCTGTCGTCCATGACGACTTCCGCACGGTGGCCTTCGGATCTCAGGGCGGCGGCGACTCGCTCCATCGATTCCCGCAGCGGGACGTAGTGGTTGATCTCTGCGAAACGCGCGATCCGGCCATGGCCGGTCGGAGTCCCGGCGTCGGGGAGATACGACCGCAGTCCGACGACGATCGCACGAGCCCACGGCCAACTTGCAGCCGGAGTCGTCGAGCGGTGCGAATCAGAAAAGGTGAAACCGAGCCGGCCCGACATCCCTGTGTCGACTCGGGCTTCGATCTGGCTGCGAACGTCGACGAACGGCTCGGCTGTCGTCCATCCGATTCGGTCGAGACCGGTTCCGGCGTCGGTGATGAGTGCCGCGAGATCTGCCACGCGCGGATTGTGTCACACCCCTTCCGTACGGTGCCGACAGGCGACTCCAACGGAGGACGACATGCTGATCGACTGTGACCGGTGCTCGATGCGAGACACCACTGCGTGCGACGACTGTGTCGTCGGCGTGCTGCTGTCGATCGGGCCCGGACCGCTCCAACTCGACGACGAGGAACGTGACGCCCTCGATGCGTTGTCCGAGGCGGGGCTCGTCCCGCGACTCCGACTGGTCTCCGACGACGTCCCGCCGCCAACGGCGGCAACAGGCTGAGCCACACACAAGGGGTCGGAGCGGGCCGGTGGAGAGGGGGAACGGGCCTCCACCGGCCCGAGGGGACACCGTCAGCTGCGCCGAATCCAAGACGAGAAGCCGGTGCCCCACAGGGCGAGCGCTCCGTGCGTGCCGACCCGGGCCCGGACCTCCCTGTCCGTGCTGATCACGACGCAGTCGACGTCGGCTGCCGCCGCGGCGTCGTCGATGGCAGCGTCGGCATCCGGGACGTATCGCACTGCGACACCGAAGGTCTGATACCTCTCCGGTTCATGCGCGCTGTCGAAGAACACCACAGCCGAGATGGGGCCGTCCGCCAGGCGCTTCAACCGCGCCACTTCTGACACGATCCGGTCGCGGTCGAGTCGACCGGGATCGGGACTGAAGTCGTGAGCGACGTTGTGCCCGTCGACCAACAGCAGGATTTTGCGATCGATCGAGCGGATCCACTCGATCGCCTCGGGTGAGTCGGGTCGGACTCCGGGTGGGAGGGCGAGGGGGGCCTGTTGGACCGGCGCGTGCACCTCTCCCGGCCTCGGCCTGAGCGTCTCCACGAGTTCGTCGAGCATCCGTGCCGTGTCGATCGGATTTCCGCGGCCGAACGCCCTCGGTCCGGCGTCGGCCCGTCGAGCCGCTTCGGAGTCGCGCGCCGAGCGGGTTCGTAGCACCCCGATGCGATCGTCGGCCTCTGCCAGGTCACGAGCGAGCCTCTCGATCTCGTCGTCTTTCTGGGAGATGACGGCCTCCAGGCGGGTGACGGAGCGGGACGTCTCTTCGAGGCGTTTGCGAAGGCTGTCGAGCCTTTCGTCGGATTCGAGCCGCGACCCGAGATCGTGCAACTGCGCCTCGGAATGACGCAACCTTCTCGTCAGCTCCTCGTTGAGCGCCTCCAGCTTCTGTCTTTCGGACGCCGCCTTCTCCATCTCGCGCTGTTGGCGCCGTTCCGCCTGCTCGGCGCACATCGCGTCGAGCTTCTCGTCCCACCCGTCGGCCCGCGTCAGGAAGATCCTCGACGGGTCGTCTGCGGGTGAATCCCCCAGCTCGGTGACTGCAAGGTCCCGCAGCCACTCCTGTTCCAGATGTGTGACAAGCGTCTTGAGGATCGGCTTCGACCAGCCCTTTCCCTTCGAGGCCGCCCTCACCCGCCGGAGAGATGCGGGCACGTCGTCGTCGGCGAGACGCTTGAGGGCACGGTGGGCGGCGGTGTAGGCCGGTTCGAGCAACCCGTCCCATCTCTCGTCGTGTGCGACCGCCATGGGCCGATTGTCGTCGGTCCGACGCCGAGACCCCAACACGCGCCCGATTCGGGGGCTGAAACGGAGGTGTGCGAGCGCAACAGCCTCCGGTTCAGTGGTCCGGAGGGACGTTCATGACATTGCGGGGACGGCCGCTCCCGTCCTGACGTGCTCCTCGAGGGCGAGGAGCACTTTCGCCCACACCATCGCCACCGAGCCGAACTCGGCGTCAGACTGGTCCTCCGGCCAACCCTCGTGATGGAATACCACAGTGCTGGCACCCGAGTCTGAACTCGCGATGCCCCACCGCACCTCCGTGCCGGCCCAATTCGGCCAAGGGCCTTCGCAGGACCACGCGACCAGTCGGTCAGGCTGAAGATCGGTGACGGTCATCTGCAGATCCACAGGTGCCTCCGCGAACCCAAACCGGAGCGCCGCCCCGACCTCGGCTTCGGCAGTCACGTCAGGCGTCCAGAACGACGCCAAACCTTCCTGGGTCGTGAGCGCTTGGTAGATCTTGGCCCCAGTTGCCTCGATCTCGATGGCGAGGATGATCGAACGTGCCATTGCCACTCCTTATTTCGGCGACGTCTTAAATGAGAGCGTAGCGACTTGATGAAGTAGATGCTAAAATATCCCCTGTGAACCACCAGGCACTCAGCGCCATCGCTTCGGACCGCCGTCGGGAGATCCTGCGGCTCCTCTGGCAAACCGAGCGCACCGCCGGAGATCTCGCCTCCGAGTTCGAGATCAGCTGGCCGGCGATCTCCCAACACCTCGGAATCCTCAAGGTTGCCGGACTCGTTCGGGAACGCCGGGACGGGCGGCATCGTCTGTACACGGCGAACCCCGAGACGGTCGGCCCGCTCGAAGCGGTCCTGACCGCCATGTGGGAAGCCGATCTGGATCGACTGGCTTCCCACGCCGAAGCCGAAGAGCGACGGAAATGATCGAGATCGAACGGACCATCCAGGCATCGCCAGAAACGGTGTTCGCCTACTTCACGGATCCAGCGAAATACACGGCATGGATGGGCGTCGAAGCCGAACTCGATGCCAGACCCGGAGGCATCTACCGTGTGAAGGTTCCCCAGGGCTACTACGCCCTCGGCGAGTTCCTCGAAGTCACACCTCCCAACCGAGTCGTGTTCACATGGGGATGGGAAGGCGACCCCGAGGTCCCACCGGGATCATCCCGCGTCGAGGTGACCCTGACGCCGATGGATTCCGGAACAACCGTGCGCCTCGTCCACACCGGGCTCCCCAGCCCAGAAGCAATCGGAATGCATACCCAGGGTTGGGATCGCTATCTCTCTCGTCTCGTGACTGTCGCGGAGGGAGACGACCCAGGACCGGACACGGCCTGACGCGGAACTCTCGCCACCCGTGCGATCCACCGGCTCGCTTCGTTCGACGCCGACTACGACCGCCTGGCCACCCACTTCTCCGCCTGACTTCGAGAACGGGTTCCGACAGGGAGAGAGATTCGCGAACAGGTCAAAAGGTCAAACACCCGTTCGACTTTTTGTCACACCCCTCCGATACCTTGGGTTCATGTTCGGTACCCGATCGATCGATGCCCTGGAAGCGGATTTCGCCGAGTTGACGGCGGCGGTCTCCCGACTCGATGCGCTCCGGCTGGAGACGCTCCGGGAGTTGGATGTCGCCCAGGCCGCCACCGTGGACGGCGCTCGCAGCATGATCGAATGGGTGGCGGGGCGCTTTGACCTCGAAACCGACACCGCCCGCACGCTCCTCACCCTCGCCAGACCCGAGGATCGGAGCCTGGAGACCGGACTTTCCGAGGGGATGATCACGACAGATCGGGCAGCCGCGACCTCACGGCTTCGGGCGGCGGGAGCTGATGACCAGACCGTGGCTCACAGTTGGGGGCGTGACCTCGCCGGCGTCCGCCAGATGACCTCACAGCATCGTCGGATTTCGAGCCGGGACGAGACCGACGACTTCGCCGACCGGTACCTCCACATCCAACCTTCACTGGACGACTCGCACTGGAAGCTGTGGGGACAACTCTCCGGGATTGACGGACGCATCGTCGACAAGGCCATCCATACCGCCATCGACAGTCTCCCGGACAACCCCGACACCACCGCAGCACAGGATCGAGCCGACGGACTCGTCTCAGTCGCATCCGAATGGCTGTCGGGTGAAGTCGGCGGCCACGAACTCGCAGCAGAGATCTTCGTCGACGCCAACCTGGCCGCCGTCACCTCAGGTCAGGCGGGAGCCAGTGTCGTGTCCGGACCGAGGGTCGGTCCCAACACTCTGGGAGAGATCCTCTGTTCCGGTACCACCTGCATCAACATCATCGACGGGTACGGGACAATCTCGACCACCCCCACCAGCCGCAGCATCCCCACCGCGGTACGGCGCCGGGTCCTCCACCGCGACGGACACCGCTGTGTCATCGCCGGCTGCAACTCACGTACCCGACTCCAACCCCACCACCTGGTCCCCTACGCCCAAGGCGGCACCCACGATCCGGACAACCTGGTCACCGTCTGCTGGTACCACCATCACGTGGTCATCCACCAGCAAGGACGGCGGATCGATCCCCAATCGCCACCGCAACGTCGCACCTTCCTCCGCAACCACCCCGCCCGCGCCGGACCTTGAACCCGCGACGACTTCCCCCGCACACCAACCCCACCGACACAACAGACCTGGACAAACGCCCCCTCGCGGGCCTATTCGTCGTTCCGATCTGCGCGAAGCCTCGCAGTTCGATTGGACCCTTATGCGACCCGTCGGGCTGCCCAGGCTCGATCGGTGAGGGTGAACGGACCGGACGACAGCCTGTTGCCACGCCCACCAGATTGACTCCCGCCGGTGACGGGGGCATACTCTCGCCCGCAACATGTTCCACAGCATTCTCGTACTTCCGTAGCGCGCACGCCACCAACCCGGCGTGTGCGCACTGATGCCCTCCCGAAACCCGGGGGGGTTTTTCATTACCCGGACGGCACACCACCCGTTCCGGCCCCCATGGAGGAAACACACCAATGACCACCATCAGCGGAGCACAGTCACTCATCACCTCGCTCGAACACGAGGGCGTCGAAATCGCCTTCGGTGTGCCGGGAGGAGCAATCCTCCCCGCCTACGACCCGCTCCTCGACTCCTCCATCCGTCACGTCCTAGCCCGCCACGAGCAGGGGGCAGGACACATGGCAGAGGGATACGCCTGGGCGACCGGCAAGGTTGGCGTGTGCATCGCCACCTCGGGCCCGGGAGCCACCAATCTGGTCACTCCCCTGGCCGACGCGTTGATGGACTCGGTGCCGATGGTGGCCATCACCGGTCAGGTTGCGACCCGCTCGGTGGGAAACGACGCCTTTCAGGAGGCGTACACGACCGGCATCACGATGCCGTGCACCAAGCACAACTACTTCGTGACCGACCCGGACGACATCCCCGACATCGTCCATGAGGCCTTCCACATCGCCCGCACCGGACGCCCCGGACCGGTCCTCATCGACCTGCCGAAAGACATCCTGAACCGGGCCACCACCTGGCGCGAGCCGGTCGAATTCGCCCTTCCCGGCTACAAGCCGACCGTCGAGGGCCATCCGCGCCGAGTCCGTGAGGCGATCGACCTGATCGAAGCCGCAGAACGCCCCGTGCTGTACGTGGGCGGCGGCGTCATCAAGGCGAACGGGTCGGCGGAACTGCTGGCACTGGCCGAACGCACCGGGATCCCGGTCACCACCACCCTCATGGGACGGGGTGCGTTTCCCGACTCTCACGCCCTCGCCATGGGCATGCCTGGGATGCACGGCACCTACACCGCCATCACCGCCATCCAGAAGGCAGACCTCTTGGTCTCGATCGGAGTCCGATTCGACGACCGGGTCACCGGCAACCCGGACTTTTTCGCACCGCACGCCAAGGTCATCCACATCGATGTCGACCCGGCCGAGATCGGCAAGGTTCGGGTCCCCGATGTCCCGATCGTCGGTGACGCTCGGCGGGTCATGCAACAGATGCTCGAAGCGTGGGGAGCAAGAGACGTCCCGGATCGGACCCCGTGGATCCACACGATCGAAGGCTGGAAGCGGCAGCACCCGCTCGCCTACGACCAGCAGCCGGACGGGCCGATCAAGCCGCAGTACGTGGTCGAAGAGCTGCATCGCATCACGGGCGGCGACGCCATCGTCGTCTCAGGAGTCGGCCAGCACCAGATGTGGGCGAGTCAGTTCTGGAAGTTCGAAGACCCGCGGCGCTGGATCAACTCGGGCGGACTCGGAACGATGGGCTTCGCGGTGCCCGCTGCCATCGGCGCCAAGGCGGGCATGCCAGACGAGCTGGTCTACGCCATCGACGGTGACGGATGCTTTCAGATGACCAGCCAGGAGCTGATCACCGCAGCCACGGACGGCATCCCCGTCAAGATCGCCATCATGAACAACGGGGTCCACGGCATGGTCACCCAATGGCAGCGTCTCTTCTACGAGAGCCGGTTCTCCGGCTCGCAGCTCGGAAACAAGGTCGACTACGTCAAGCTGGCCGAGGCGATGGGCTGTGTCGGATTGCGAGCCGAAACCCCGGACGAGGTTGCACCGGTGATCGAGAAATCGCTTTCGATCAACGACGCACCGGTGGTCGTGGACTTCGTCGTCGACCCCGAAGAGATGGTCTTTCCGATGGTTCCCGCCGGCGGCAGCAACGACGAGGTCATCGTCGGCCCTGGCGAGCGGATCGTCATGAAAGCCTCGGACCTTCCCTGAGACGAGGAGACCCACGACATGAACCACACACTCTCTGTCCTCGTCGAAGACAAGCCCGGCGTCCTCGCCAGGGTGTCGTCCCTGTTGGCTCGACGGGGCTTCAACATCCACTCGCTGGCGGTCGGCCCGTCGCACGAGGACGGCATGTCCAAGATGACGATCGTCGTCGAAGCGCCCGAACTCGAACAGGTCAAGAAGCAACTCCACAAGCTGATCAACGTGGTCAAGATCACCGAACTCGAATCCGGTCAGTCGATCGAACGCGAAGTGATGATGGTGCGAGTCTCGACTCCCCCTGGCAAGCGCTCCGAGGTGCTCGAAATCGCCGGCATCTTCAAGGCGATTGCAGTCGACGTCGGCCAGTCGACCATCTGCTTCCAGGTCTCGGGCGAGCCGGCGAAGATCAACGACTTCCTCGACCTGGTGCGTCCCTACGGCGTCGTCGACCTCGTGAAGTCGGGGCGCATCGCCCTCGCACGAGACCAGAAGGGCAAGCCGCAGGCGCGTCTGCGGGCAGTGAACTGAGCGAAAGAAACGAGTGAACCGATGCCAGCAACGATCTACTACGACAGCGACACCGACCCGGCGGTCATCAAGACCAAGCGGGTTGCGATCATCGGCTATGGCTCCCAGGGCCATGCCCACGCCAACAATCTGAAAGAGTCCGGGGTAGAAGTCGTCGTCGGGCTGCGTGAAGGGTCGTCCCGCCGGGAAGAGGCCGAGGCTGCCGGGCTCACCGTGATGACACCGTCCGAGGCGGCGGCATGGGCAAACGTCGTGATGATGCTGGTACCCGACCAGCACATGGCCGACATCTACAACTCCGAGATCGCACCTCACCTCGACGAGAACGACGCGCTCATGTTCGCCCATGGATTCAACATCCACTTCGGAGCGATCACCCCGCCGGAAGGCGTCGATGTCCTGATGGTCGCCCCGAAGGGACCCGGTCACCTCGTTCGCCGCACCTTCACACAGAACTCAGGTGTTCCCGCCCTCATCGCGGTCCACCAGGATTCAACCGGCACGGCCCACGACCTGGGACTGTCCTATGCCTGGGGCATCGGCGGCGCTCGCGCCGGTGTGCTCGAGACCACCTTCAAAGAAGAGACCGAAACCGACCTGTTCGGCGAGCAAGTCGTGCTGTGCGGTGGCGTCTCCGAGCTCATCAAGGCCGGGTTCGAGACCCTCGTCGAGGCCGGATACCAGCCGGAGTCCGCCTATTTCGAGACGCTGCACGAGCTGAAGCTGATCGTCGACCTTCTCTATGAAGGCGGTCTGTCGTACATGCGGTATTCGATCTCGGACACTGCCGAGTACGGCGACTACACCCGCGGCCCCCGGATCGTCACCGACGAGACCCGGGCCGAGATGAAGAAGGTCCTCAACGAAATCCAGTCAGGCGCATTCGCCACCGAATGGCTCGCCCAGGCGAGGGAGGGCGCTCCGTACCTCTACGAGCAGCGGGACGCCAACCGCAACCACCAGATCGAGTCGGTCGGCAAAGATCTGCGTGGGCTCATGAGCTTCATGGAGCCGAAGGACGCCCCGTGATCAGGTACGGCGTCGGACATCATTGGGGTCTGCTCGAACTTCGGTAGCCGGGCGGGGCGCAACGCGTCCCGACCCGGCCCGGCAGACAGCATCCACCGACTTCTTCCAAGGAGAACCACATGTCCGACGACCGACTGATCATCTTCGACACCACCCTGCGCGACGGCGAGCAGGCCCCCGGCATCGCATTGACCCCCGGCGAAAAAGTATCGATCGCCCATCAGTTGGCGAAAC
The DNA here is from genome assembly GCA_040905965.1 of Acidimicrobiia bacterium. Taxonomy (GTDB): domain Bacteria; phylum Actinomycetota; class Acidimicrobiia; order Spongiisociales; family ZC4RG35; genus DATHWB01. The sequence goes on along the minus strand of JBBDQP010000013.1, from coordinate 27,097 downwards.
TGAAAGTCGATGTGCTGGAAGCTGGTTTCGCCGCCTCCTCCCCCGGCGACTTCCAGGCCGTCAACCGGATCGCAACCGAGGTCAAAGGTCCCGTCATCGCCTCATTGGCGAGAGCTCACCCCGACGACATCGACAAGGCGTACGACGCGCTCAAGGCGGCAGACGAGTTCCGAATCCACGTCTTCATGTCCACCTCGCAGATCCACATGGAGAAGATGCTGCGAATGACCCCGCAGGAGGTCTTCGCCGCCTCTGTCGAAGGCGTCAAACGAGCCAGGCAGTACACGGACGACGTCGAGTTCAGCCCCCAGGACGCCACCCGCACCGACTACCAGTTCCTGATCGACGTGTGCAAGGCGGCGGTCGAAGCGGGCGCCACGACGATCAACATTCCCGACACCGTCGGCTTCGCCACCCCCACCGACTTCGTCGACCTGATGAAGAACGTGTTCAGGGAGGTGAAGGGTGACCGAGACGACGTCATCGTCTCGGTCCACTGTCACAACGACCTTGGGCTGGCGGTCGCCAACTCCCTCTCGTCGATCTCGGCCGGGGCACGCCAGATCGAGGGTGCGATCAACGGCATCGGAGAACGGGCAGGGAACACGTCGATCGAAGAGATCATCATGGCCGTCAAGACCCGCCAAGACGTGTACGGAGTCGAGATCGGCGCCGACACGCGCGAGCTGTTCGAAACCAGCCGTCTCGTGTCCCGGCTCACCGGATACCCCGTCCAGTACAACAAGGCGGTCGTGGGTCGCAACGCGTTCGCCCACGAGTCCGGAATCCATCAGCACGGCGTGCTGCGAGACCGCATGACGTACGAGATCATGGATGCGGCCTCCGTCGGTCAGGAGGCAGGCCAGATCATCCTCGGGAAGCACTCCGGTCGCGCCGGATTCGCCGATGCGCTCGCCAAGTTGGAGATCACACTCGAAGACGATGCCTTCGCCCGAGCATTCGACAAGTTCAAGCAGCTGGCGGACCGCAAGGTCCACATCGGTGAAGACGAAGTGCGGGCCATCGTCGACGAGGAGGCGATCGCGGTTGCAGGCAATGTGGTCATGGGCGGACTCCACGTGACCGGCGGCAACGACGTGACACCGGAAGCGACCGTGACGTTGGTCGTCGAAGGAAACGAGATGAAGTTCACGGGCCAAGGGGACGGAATGGTCCATGCCGCCTTCGCGGCCATCAAGCAGGGCTTCAAACTGGACGCCCGGCTTGTCGACTACCGAGTCGTGCCGGTGACATCGGGTGCCGACGCCATGGCGGAAGTCAACGTCGTGATCAGGGTGGACGAGACCACCTACAGCGGTCGCTCTATCAACACCGACGTGGTCGAAGGCTCGGCAGAAGCATTCGTCGAAGCCCTCAACAAGGCGACCAGGTGAAATGAAGTCCTACCGGATTGCCACGATCCCCGGGGACGGGGTCGGTATCGAAGTGACATCCGAGGCGGTGAAGGCGGTTGACGCCGCCGCCACCCGCTTCGGGTTCACCGTGTCGTACTCCGACTACGACCTGGGAGGCGGCCGATATCTGGCGACCGGTGAAGTCCTACCTCCGGCCGCGCAAGAAGAACTGGCCGGACACGACGCCATTCTCCTCGGCGCCGTCGGCACCCCTGATGTGCCGCCTGGCGTGCTCGAGCGCGGTCTGCTGCTGAAGCTCCGCTTCGACTTCGACCAGTACGTGAACCTCCGCCCGGTGAAACTGTACGAGGGCGTCCCCACGCCGATCGCCGGGCTCACCGCGGAACGCTGCGACATGGTCGTCGTCAGGGAGAACACCGAGGGGCTGTACACGGGAATGGGCGGGATCTTCAAACAGGGAACCGCCCACGAGGTGGCCACCCAGGAGTCCATCAACACGCGCCACGGGGTGGAGCGGGTCGTCCGCGACGCCTTCGTGCGCGCCCGAGCGCGTCGGGGCAAGCTGACCGTCGCCCACAAGACGAACGTGCTCACGTTCGCCGGGGACCTCTGGTGGCGCACTGCCCAGGAGATCCACCCGGACTACCCCGAGGTGGAACTCGACTACGTCCACGTCGATGCGGCCTGCCTCTACATGGTGAACTCACCCGAGCGTTTCGATGTGATGGTGACCGACAACCTGTTCGGTGACATCGTCACCGACCTCGGCGCTGCCATCCAAGGCGGTCTGGGGCTCGCTGCGTCCGGCAACCTCGATCCGACCCGACAGAAGCCTTCGATGTTCGAGCCGGTCCACGGTTCCGCCCCCGACATCGCCGGCAACGGATGGGCCAATCCGGTCGCCGCTGTCCTGTCCGCGGCGATGTGTCTCGAACACCTGGGCGAGTCCGAAGCGGCTACAGCCGTCGAGGCCGCCGCCGCCAGCGTGCTTCCCGAACTGAAGACCATGGGCGGCCCCGACATGGGCATGTCCACCTCCCAGATCGGCGACCTCATCGCCGAACGCATCTGACTCGCGCTCGCTGTCAGAGGTCGAAGGCGCGGACCAGGAGCTGGGCCATTTCACCTCGGGTGAGGGCGCCCCACGGGCAGTAGGCGCCGCCTCCGCAGCCGTTCGAGATTCCCGCTTGGGCGATGGCGTTGATCGAAGATTCGTGGACCGACCCGTTGTCGTCCCAGAAGTAGTCCCGGCTTGCCGTGGGGAGTCCGAGAGCCCGCACGAGGAACGTGGCGAGCTCGCCTCGAGAGACCAACGAGGCTGGGCAGTATCGACCCTCGCCGCATCCTGTCGAGATCGAGGCGTACGCCAGGGCGTTGATCGACGACTGGTGCCCGGAGAGTGCATCGTCCGAGAAGAAGTCGATCGAAGGCGCTGGAAGGTCGAGGGCTCGGGTCAGGAAGGTCGCCACTTCCGCCCGGGAGACCTGGCCGGAAGGACAGAAGCGATCCGTGGAACAGCCTGACGTGATGCCTGCGGCGGCGAGGGCGATGATGTCTTGTTCGTAGGAGAGTCCGTCGTCATCGCGGAAGGGGGGCGTGAAGGTCGTCTGCTGCGTGCTCGAAATCTTCGACTGCATGAACACTTCGGCAACCCAGATGGTCGAGCCTTCGATGACGACCCCCACCCCGACGTGGGTGTAGACCGGGTCGAGCACGTTGGCGCGGTGGCTCGGCGAGTTCATGAAGGCGGCGTGAAGTGCGCTGACGGTGCCGCCGTATCCGACGTTCTCCCCGAGTTTGATCCATCCGGTCGTGACGGATGCGAGATCCGGGTTGTGGAAGAGGTGTCCGGCGTCGCGGATGGCATCGGCCTGCTGGCGTGCACCGGCGACCAGATCCGAGTGGGTGGAAAGCGCCGAGAGCCCACGACTGGTCCGTTCCCGGTTGATCAGAGCGACGAACTCGTTCTCGACGGTCACGGGGTCTGCGGCTGCGGCGGACGCCAGCGGCATCGCCATCGCCAACATCAACGCGGTAAGCGCTACCGCCGTCATTCGAGACCCTGCACGCATGTGAGTGTCGTCGGCTCACTCCCGGACGACCTTGACTGGTTTCTCCGCACGCGACCGAACTCGTTACCGCTCCCAGGGGATGCGAGAAGGGGGCGGCTGGGATCTCAGTCCAGCGTGGGCGGTCGCACCGTCGGCTCAGGGCCGAAGTCCGGTCGGAGCGGCTCTGCCGCGGCGATGCGTACCAACAGTTCTTCGATGCCCTGTTCGAGCTGCGGATCCCGCCCGGTAGCATGATCCTGCGGCGTGGTCACCACCTCGATGTCTGGGTCGGTCCCGTAGTTTTCGACGGAGTAGCCCACGTCGGAGAACCACGTCCCGAACTGCGGCTGCGTCGTGACAGTGCCGTCGACCAGTGACTGCTGCGGCCAGATTCCGACCACTCCCCCCCATGTCCTCGTTCCGATAAGCGGCCCAAGGCCGTGGAGTTTGAAGGTGTGGCTGAAGATGTCGCCGTCCGAACCCGCCAACTCATTGGTGAGGCACACCATCGGACCGGTCGGCGACTCGTAGGGAAAGCCGGTGGCGTCGCTCCACCGCGTCACCCGGAACCCGAGCCGACGCCGCAGGAGACGCTGGAGCAGGAGCTGACTGACGTTGCCGCCGCGGTTGAAACGTACATCGATGACCAGGCCATCCCGCTCGACTTCCGCCAGCCACCCGCGATTGAACTCGCTGTAGCCCCAACCCATCATGTCAGGGATGTGGAGGTACCCGGCGCGACCATCCGTCGCCTCGTGCACAGCTCTTCGGTTCGATTCCACCCAATCCCGATAGCGGAGAAGCGTCTCGTCTCCCAACGCCTTGACGACCACCGAACGAGGACGGCTACGGCCGCGTGCCAACGTCACTGGCACCGAGAGGCCACCGTGGTCGACGAGGGTCTCGCCAACGTCGGTATCGCGATCGAGTGTGTGACCGTTCACTTCGAGCAACCGGTCACCCGGTTTGGCCTCCACACCCGGCGCCGAAAGCGGCGAGGCCGCTGCACCGTCCCACGAGTCCCCAATCGGCACCTTGGTGATACGCCACGCGCCCCGGCTCCACTCGACATCGACGCCCAGCCGCCCCAGCGTCACTCTGGGCTCCGGGCGATACGTGCCCCCCATTTCGTAGGCGTGACTCGTGCCCAACTCACCCTGCATCTCCCAGAGCAGATCGGAGAACTCAGCCCGCGAGCCGACACGGTCGACGAGGGTCGCGTACCGGTCATGCACGGCCATCCAGTCGACGCCCCCCATCGACTCGAACCAGTACAGGTCCCGCTGGAGTCGCCAGGCCTCCGAATACATCTGGCGCCATTCCTCCGTGCGGTGCACCTCGACCCGCACCCGCTCCAGGTCCACCCATCCCGACTCGCGTCCGGAGCCGTCCTTGGCCGACTTGTCGTCCTTCCACCCGACACCCACCACCCGGAGACGCCTGTCGACCCGGATGGCGACAACCTTTCCATCAGCCGACAGCGTCACGCCGCTCACGCCCTCGGCTACCTGATCCGCCTTGTCAGCGCCGAAGTCCCACGCCATCAAGGTCCCTTTCGGTGGCTCCGCCGGCCCCCAGGACACCGGGCGTGAGCCCACGATCGGCTGCACGACGAAGAACAGCCTCCCCATTCCATACGCGAGATGGCTCAGATGGCCCGGTGGCACCGGGACGACCTGGGCTCGATCCATGAGACCATCGAGAGCGACGTCGACAGACACGGTGGCAGCCTTGTCGCCGTTGCCTGATCCCCCCGGCGCTTTGGGCGGGCGATTCTCGGTGGCGAACGGTGAAAAGCCGCCCGACTCGAGCGGAACGACCATCGGCACGACCACCCTCGTGAACCCGTGGTCGTGGAAGTGACCGTCCGGCACCGGATCGAAGACCCTCCCTGACAGAAACGCCAGGAACCGGCCGGTTGGGTCGAACCGGGGCGACACGTCGCGGAAACGGGGCTCGCCGAGCGGATGGACACGGCGGTTCGACGTGTCGTAGAGGTGGATCGTCGACGTCACGCGGGTGACGGCGGCGGAGAACGCCAGCCAGCGGCCGTCGGGACTCCACGCAGTTCCGGCGATCCAGGTGTGAGGGCTGCGATGGACGACTTTGAGCGACTTGCGGGTGAGGTCGACTAACAGAACCTCATGACGATGATTGGTGAGCGCCACCCGCGACGCTCCCTTCGGTGCCGGGTCGATAGAGCGAATCCGTCCGAAATCCCGCTCGATGAGCACCCGATCCCCGGACCCGTCGGCATGTTCGACGACGAGTGACTCCTCCCCCGTCTCGTCGGTCACCGAGACGATTCGCTCACCGTCGGGAAGCCACGTGGTCAGGCGCCGCCGGTGCCGAGAGACCTCGCCGTGGCGCCGGGGCGCACCCTCCCAGAGCGGCATCGTGAACGCCCCGCCTCTGACGTTGAGCGCCAAGGAATGGCCTGCCGGATGGAGGTCAACCGACTCCAGGAACGTTGCGGGTGTCACGAACTGACGATTGAGTTGCGGTCGCGACGACGGGATCCGAACGTCGAGAGCGTCGACCTCTCCGGTCGACGTGTCCAACACGAACAGGTCTGCGCCGGCTTGATACACGATCCGGCGTCGATCCGAGTGCGGGAATCGGACGTAGAAGTCAGGATGGTCGGTGTGCCGCGTGAGACCCCGGCCGGTCGGAGTCACCGAGTAGAGATTCCCGACGCCCTCATGGTCGGACACGAACCAGATGCGGCGACCGATCCACATGGGCGAGGCCAGGTTGCCGCTCAATTCGATCAGTGTCTCGAACTCGCCCGATCCATGCCGGTCGACCCAGAGCGTGCCCGCTCGACCACCCCGATAGCGTTTCCACCGTGCCGGGTCGAGACCGTGCCGACTGATCACCACGCCCTTCCCGTCCGGTGCGTGGTCCATCGCCACGGCCGGTCCGAGCCCGACCTGTTCCGCCGGGCCCCCGGCAATCGGGACGGTCCAGAGGTGATGCCATCCGACGAACGGCTGACGATGATCGCTGGCGGCGACGACCCTCCCCCCGTCCGGCGTCCAGCCGACGACGTTGGTGTTCGCCCCGAAGTAACTGAGCCGACGGCTGCCGCCTCCGTCCACCGACATGACGAAGACCTCGCCTTGTCCTTCATCGCAACTGGTGAACGCCAACCAGGCTCCGTCCGGCGAAATCCGGGGAAACGTCTGTGTGCCAGGGTTGGCGGTCAATCGCCGTGCGGTGCCTCCTGACCTGTCGACTGCCCACAGATCGTCTTCGGAGACGAAGACGATCGTGTCGTCGTGGATGGTCGGATGGCGGTAGTACCCGCGTTGTCCCACGTCAGCTCCCTCGCACGAGAAGAGACGACGTTACCGGCCTCAGGTCAGCGCGCAGCGAGACGCAACGAACCCCGCGAGGCTGGTCGTAGGTCGACGCTGGGCCTCCCTCGAAGCCACGTGGCCCGCATTCCGAGACCGCCTCAGTCGAGGACCAGACCCCCGACGAGCGATCCGTCATCGTCGACGACGGGAATGGGATCAGGGGAGAACTCTCTCCACAAGTCACCGATGTCGTCGACTGCGTCGGTCACGTTCACCGAACGCGGGTCTTCCATCAGGTCGGACACGGGAACCCCAGGTTCCGCCAGGTCGAGGGCATCGCGACGGACCAGTCCCACGAGCCTGCCAGCGTCGGCAACGGCCAGTCGATGCTCGCGATGGATGCGGAGTAGGTCGACTGCGTCGAGCAGTGGCGAGACATAGACCGGCTCACCCATGTGCTGGAAGACTCGCCTGGGAGCAGACCTCACGACGATCGCACCGGCCGGTGCCGCCTGGATCAGCTTGACGCCCTGGCCGAAGAACGTCCGCTGCAGCCAGCCTCCACCCGGCGCGCCGAGAACCAGGGTCGCATCCTCAGGAAGCTGAGCGGTCAGCGACGCCGCATCTTCGGCCTCCACCAGCCGATATTCGATATCCGGAACCCGGGAGTAGAGGTCCTGGATCAAGCGCACTGCCGATGACTGGCCTTCTTCGTCGCGGTATGCGCAGACCATCGAGGCAGAAAGTCCGGTGACCTGCCCGATCCGGGCGGCGACCTCCGCCGCCAGCGGCGAATGGGGGCCACCCGAGACGGCTGCCACGATCGAGCCGGACTTGGACAGATCGACCCCGTCGGGAATGACCTGAGCCACGAGTTCGAAGCTCGACGAAAGACGCCGCGAGACGACCGCTTCGGCTCTCGTCTTCACGCAGGCATCGGGCAGGTCTCCCTCAACGCGAACGGCGCCCACCGGCGACAGGACATCGGCCAACTCCGCACAGCCTTCGCCTCGGGTCCACAACGTGGGTGCATCGGTGGAGAACAGTCGGCGCGGCACAGCATGACCGTATCAGAGCGCCTCGTTTGCGCGGCAGAGGCTCCGCTCGTATTCGTTATGGTCATGTCCCGATGCATATAGGAATTCTCGTCGCGGACGGCCCGAACGAGCGCCGTGTGGCACTCGTTCCCGACGTCGTCAGGAAACTCGTGGCGGAAGGTCACCGAGTCACCGTCAGTCCTTCGGCGGGCGAGGGAGCAGGATTCGCCGACGCCGACTACGAGGCCGCCGGAGCCGAACTCGGCGTCCCGATCGACGCCGACGTTGTGGCTATCGTGGACCTCCCTCTGTCAGGCACCGTTCCTGGGAAGTCGCTGCTGGGCATGCTTCGCCCTTTCGACGACCCGGAAGCCATGCGGGCTCTGGCCTCGACCGGGGTCACCGCGTGGGCGTTCGAAGCCGTGCCTCGCACCACTCGTGCTCAGGCGATCGACGCACTCTCATCCCAGGCCACCGTGGCCGGGTACCAAGCCGTTCTCGAGGGTGCGGCCGCATCGGATCGGTTCTTCCCGATGCTGACCACCGCTGCCGGGACCATCAGACCGGCGGCGGTACTCGTTCTCGGAGCGGGTGTCGCGGGATTGCAAGCGATCGCCACCGCCCGCCGTCTGGGAGCGGTGGTCTCCGCCTTCGATGTGCGTGCAGCGGCCGCCGAGCAGGTCGAGAGTCTCGGTGCCAAGTTCGTGACCCTCGAAGTGCCAGCTCAGGACGCCGCCGATTCGGGTGGCTATGCCCGTGAAGTGGCCGACGACGAACAACGCCGCATCCTCGACGGTCTTGCACCGCTCGTGGCCAGGAGCGATGTGGTCATCTCCACCGCCGCCATCCCAGGTCGGCCCGCTCCCCTCCTCATCGAACGATCCACGGTCGAAGCGATGCGTCCGGGTGCGGTGATCGTGGACCTGGCCGCCGCCACCGGGGGGAACTGTGAACTGACCGTGAGCGGAGAGACCATCGAGCATGCCGGGGTCACGATCATCGGTGCCACGGACCTGATGGCTCGGGTCCCAGCGGACGCCAGCCGGATGTATTCGCGGAACGTCGCCGCGTTCCTGGCACTGATCAGCGGCGAAGCCGGAGCATTCACCCCGGATGTGGACGACGACATCGTCAGAGAATCCATGATCTGCCGAGCCGGCGCCGTCGTTCATCCCCGATTGCTGGAGACCTGATGGAAGCCCTTCTCATCCCGATCACCGTCTTCGTCCTCGCCGCCTTCGTCGGTTTCGAGGTCATCACGAAGGTCCCGCCCACTCTGCACACCCCCCTCATGTCCGGTTCGAACGCGATCTCAGGAATCACGATCATCGGCGCCATTGTGGCGACAGGCGTGTCGGATACGAGGGTCGCCACCGTGCTCGGCTTCCTCGCCGTCGTCTTCGCCACCATCAACGTCGTCGGCGGCTTCCTCGTCACCGACCGGATGCTGGAGATGTTCAAGCGGGGCGATCGCACATGAACGTCACCTTGCAGGGATTCCTCTATCTGGTCGCGGCCGTCCTGTTCATCGTCGGCCTCAAGCGGCTCACGTCACCCGCTACTGCCCGGAAGGGAAACAGGTTGGCGTCGTTCGGCATGCTCCTGGCGATCGTCGTCACACTGCTCGATGCCCAGATCATCGGCTACGGAGTCGTACTCGCCGGCCTGGTCGTCGGCGGCGGTGTCGGTGCCTACCTCGCCCGCGCGGTGGAGATGACGGCAATGCCCCAACTGGTGGCGGCGTTCAACGGATTCGGCGGCGGCGCGTCAGCCCTGGTCGCTCTCTCCGCCCTCGCCACCGAACCGGATTCCGACGTTCGCACTCTCGTCACGATCGGCGTCTCCGTGCTGATCGGGGCCGTCACCTTCTCCGGGAGCTTCGTCGCCTTCGGCAAGCTGCAAGGGATCGTGGGAGGGCAGTCCATCACGTTCCCCGGCCAGATCGTCGCCGACTGGCTCCTGGCAGTCGGCGCGCTGGCCGCCGTCGTGCTGCTCGCCGCCGATGGGTCGATGACGTGGGCGTGGGGGCTGGCGATCCTGGCACTCATCCTCGGCGTGACCCGCACACTCCCGATCGGCGGGGCAGACATGCCGGTCGTCATCAGCTTCCTCAACTCGGCGTCCGGCCTGGCGGCGTCCGCCGCCGGCTTCGTCATCGAATCGAACGCCCTCATCATCTCCGGGGCGTTGGTCGGCGCCGCCGGACTCATCCTGACCAACATCATGGTCAAAGCGATGAATCGGACGCTCGGCAACGTCCTGTTCTCGGTGTTCGGCGCCGTGGGCGGGGCGGTCGCCGACGACGGGACCGAGAAGTTCACCCGGACCGCGTCCGCCGACGACGTGGCGGTGACGATGGCCTACGCAGAGCGGGTGATCGTCGTCCCCGGTTACGGTCTCGCCGTCGCACAGGCCCAGCACGCCATGCGCGAGTTGGCAAGTCTGCTCGAAGAGCGCGGGGTGGAGGTCCGCTATGCCATCCATCCGGTGGCCGGACGAATGCCAGGCCACATGAACGTGCTGCTCGCCGAAGCCGACGTCGACTACGACCTCCTCTTCGACCTCGAGGACATCAACGGCGACTTCCCCCGAACCGATGTGGCCCTCGTGGTCGGCGCCAACGACGTTGTGAATCCTTCGGCGCGTGAGGACTCGACGAGCCCCATCTTCGGGATGCCGATCCTCGATGTGGACAAGGCCACCAACGTGATCGTCATCAAGCGGAGCCTCTCCCCCGGCTTCGCCGGCATCGACAACCCACTCTTCTACAACGACAACACACTGATGTTCTTCGCCGACGCCAAGAAGGGTCTCGGCGACATCATCTCCGCCGTCAAGACCCTCTAACCCCACCCCCAGGACCAACCCAGGGTTCCTGACCACCTATATGGTGGTTTTCGCGCACGAGTTCGGGCTGGAGCGGAGGTATCCGCTCCGGGTCGCGTGCCCGATCGAGCCACCCTGGGAGCCCGCATGGAATTCCGAGATGTCGTCCGCCGCCGACGGATGGTCCGCAACTACCTTGCCGACTTGGTCGACGAAGGGGCAATCGAACGCATCATCGAGGCCGGCGTACGCTCACCCAGCGCCGGATTCACCCAAGGGCAATCGTTCGTCATCGTCACCGATCCCGAACGCCGGGCCCGCATCGCCGACCTCGCGGGCGAAAACGAATACGTCGAACGCGGCTTCGACCCTTGGATCTCGCGGGCGCCAGTCCATATCGTCGTGTGCGTATCCGAGGCCGCCTACCACCGGCGCTACCAGGAGTCCGACAAGACCGACGAAGAAGGCCATGAGATCGAATGGCCCGTCCCGTACTGGTGGGTCGACGCCGGAGCGTCCATGATGTCGATTCTGCTGGCCACCGTCGACGAAGGCCTCGCAGCGGGCTTCCTCGGCGTTCAGTCGATCGACGGTCTCGCCGACTTCCTCGCGCTCCCCGACGATGTGATGCCGATCGGTGTCGTCACCATCGGCCATCCTGCTCCGGATCGGCGATCGTCGTCTCTCACAAGAGGACGACGCGCGGGCGTCATCCACCGGGAGTATTGGTCGGAGAGCTGATTCAGCCGAACACTCGCCACAACGCCAGAACCACTCCACCCAGCGCTGTGAGGAAGATGGCATTGCGGACCACTCGAACGAATTGCTCCCGTTCCTCCGACATCGGAACAAGCGGCGGTGGCGGGTCCACTCCGAGAACGTCGGCCGCTTCAGGCAAGTCCGTCTCTTGGGTGAGCACTTTTACGCCGCGGATAAAATCCCATTGCGGTTCGAAACCGTTGGCCGAGTCGGTCTGAATCCAGGCGGCGATACCGTTCGACGCCAGCTTGGCGACCGCAACGTCGGCCTCCATTCGCGAGGAGAAAGTCGTGAGCACCATGGCGGCCATGCCGGAGAACATAGAGCGATCGGAGCGAAAGTTCCGAAAGCGTGTAACACAGGTGCCCGAGAACGTACCTTTCTCGTGACATGACAAAGCCATTCGACGACCTTCGCCGCTACGCCGACGATCTCGCCTCCGAGGTCTCGCCCCTCGCTGCTCAACGGGCAGTGCGCTCTGCCATGTCTCCCCACGTCAGCCGACCCCGCAAGGTGGTTGTCGCCCTCGTCGCGACGGGACTTCTCGGGATTTCGAATGTCGCCCTGGCTGCCTCTGCCGACTCTGCGGTGCCTGGTGACGTCCTCTACGGAGTAGACCAGGCCTACGAGCAAGTGGCCGACTTCGCCGGCTTCGGTGGCCCGCGGGTTGCCGAGCGACTCCAAGAGACGACCGTTCTGGTCGAACGGGGGGAACTGGGCGTGGCGCTCGATCTCGTGCAGAAGACACTCGGCAAGGTGCTGGAATCGGAGGATCCGAAAGCCGAATTCGACACACTTGTCTCTGCGACCGAAGGTATGCCGGAGGCGGTCACCAGCGTGGTCCTCGAGGGGCTGGTCGGCATCGCCCGATCGATCAGCAATGATGGCGAGCCTCACGGCCCCGCAGTTGCAGAGTTCGCCAAGACGCTCAGCGACCAACTCTCCAATCGTCCCGACGACGCCGGGCGGCCCGAAG
>JBBDQP010000013.1:0-14670 GCA_040905965.1 Acidimicrobiia bacterium | reverse complement strand
AGCCGACGACCAGCCGTAAGCTGGAGGTCATGACGGGGGAATCCGGCAGCCGAACGGCCGCGTCGGGATGGCCTCCGTCTCGCCAGCACATCGATGACGCCCGCAACGGCGACAAGGACGTCCTCGGATCCATCCTCGTCGACGGCTATCCCCGCCTCGTCGCTTTCTATCGCGGCATGGGTCTTTCCCACGCAGACTCCCAAGAACTCGCGTCTGAAGCGGTGGAAGGGATGATCAAAAGCATCCGACGGCTCCGCGAGCCCGATGCCTTCGAAGGTTGGTTTTGGACGATCGCCCGCAACCGCCTCCGCTCGCGCCTCCGCCGAAAGGGACGAGTCGAGCGGGAACTCGAGTACGGACCGGTGGACGATCCGGAGTCGATCGTCATGGCGCGGCAAGACCATGTGACGATCCGCGTCGCGCTGGAACGACTGCCGCGACGAGACCGTGAGATCCTGTGGCTCCGCGAAGTCGAACAACTGTCCCACGAGGAGATCGCCACCCGCCTGACGATGCGACCGGGAGCAGTCCGGGTGGCCGCTCTCCGTGCCCGCCGCCGCCTCGTAGAGTTCTACGAGGCCGAAACCGAGACGTCGACGATGGAACCGTGATCATCTCTTCGCCGCAGAACGACAGGGTCAAGGATCTCGTGCGGCTCCGCGACCGCCGCCATCGCGACCGGACCGGACAGTTCCTGGTCGAGGGATTTCGGGAGATTTCCCGGGCTGTCGAAGCAGGACTTCGCATCGAGTCGCTCTTCATGTGCCCTGGGCTGTTTCTCGGCCCTAACGAGGGCAAGCTGATCGAACGGGTCGCGGCGGTCGGGACCGAGATCGTCGAGCTGGCCGAAGGACCATTCCGCAAGGTGTCCTATCGGGACCGACCGGAGGGACTTCTGGCCGTTGCCCCCCAATTCGACACCGCCTTGGCCGGCCTCCCGGTTGACGCAACGCCGTTGCTGCTGGTGGCGGAGTCGATCGAGAAACCGGGGAATCTCGGGACGATGCTGCGGACCGCAGACGCTGTCGGCGCCGACGCCGTGATCGTGGCCGACGCCACCACCGATCCCTTCAACCCCAACGTCGTCCGAGCGTCGACCGGAACGCTGTTCACGGTCCCGCTGGCAGTCGCTTCGACCGAGGACACGATCGAATGGCTCCGGGGAAACAAGGTGTCGATCGTTGCGACCACACCGGACACCAGCACCGAGGTCTGGAACGCCGATTTGACCGGTGCGGTGGCCGTGGTCATCGGAGCCGAGCAGTACGGACTGTCCGATGCCTGGATGGAGGCGGCCGACATTCGAATCCGAATACCGATGGCGGGCATGGCGGATTCTCTCAACGCGGCGATGGCCGCCGGGGTCGTGTTGTTCGAGGCAGTGAGGCAACGCCGCTAGCTGAGGGAGAACTCCTCGATCCCGTCGGAGCGATCACACCACCGGCACGTCACGGATTCCACTGAACGCTCAAGAGTCTCGTCTTCTTCGATCTCCAACTCTCCGCCGAGCGTGTAGTGGTGGAAGCGGCGACTCCGCACCGTCTCGACGATGTCGAAGCGGGTCTTGTTCCCGCAGTGGGGGCAGCGGTACGGCACGGCCGGGATCGTAACCCCCGGCGGTCGGACCCCGATCGTTGACATCGAACATCTGTTCGGTCTACGGTTCCGCGCTCACGGTCGGACGACCGGGGAGGACGGCAGGCATGGCACTCGCTCCGGCGCAGAGGAGTTTCGACGAACTCGGCACACCCCTGCACGACGTCACGTTCTGCGTCCTCGACCTGGAGACCACTGGCGGTTCGACCGCCGACTGCTTCATCACAGAAATCGGGGCTGTGAAGGTGAAGGGCGGCGAGGTGCTGGGCACATTCCAGACGCTGGTGGACCCTGGCGCCGCCATTCCCGCATCCATCGTGCTGCTCACCGGGATCAACCAGTCGATGGTCATCGACGCGCCTCGCATCGAGGAAGTCCTGGCCCAGTTCGCCGAATTCGTCGGCTCGTCGGTCATCGTTGGACACAACGTGCGCTTCGATCTCGGATTCCTCGATAGAGCAGCAGACCGACTCGGCTATCGCAGATTCTCCGAGAACCGCTGGGTGGACACCGTAGCCCTCGCCAGGCGACTCGTCCGCAGTGAAGTGCGGAACCTCCGGCTCGCCACACTTGCCGCCCACTTCCGTTCCCCCACGCCGCCCATCCACCGGGCGCTCGACGACGCCACGGCCACCATGCACGTCCTCCACTCGCTGCTGGAACGGGCCGGGACAATCGGCGTCACCGCCCTCGAGGACCTGTTGACCCTGCCCAAGGCGAAAGGCGCCCCGGAATACCGCAAGATCCACCTCGCCCGCGACTTGCCACGTCGGCCCGGCGTCTATCTGTTCCGTGACCGTACGGGCGATGTCATCTACGTCGGCAAGGCCCGCAACCTCCGCACCCGAGTCTCCACCTACTTTTACGGCGACCCGAGACGCTCGATCGCGACGATGCTCAAAGAACTCGCCGACGTCGACCATCGGGTCTGCGCCGGGGACCTCGAGGCGGCAATCACCGAGCTGCGGCTCATCCATGCTCACCGCCCGCGTCACAACCGACGGTCGAAGCCGCCCAAAGCGAGCCACTGGCTAACGCTCACCGCAGACACCCATCCGCGCCTGTCGATCACCCGCACGATCCACCCGAACGCGCCGCTCACACTCGGGCCGTTCCGACGACGGGCAACCGCTGAACTCGTGATGACCGGAATCTGGGACGCCATTCCCGTTCGAAGGTGCACCGGTCGACCGGGTTCCAGGAGGGGCCCATGCGCGCCGGCTCAGATGGGCGTCGCTTTCTGTGCCTGCGACGGCACGCTGTCGCCCGCCGAATATCGACCGACGATCGAACGTCTCCTCCACGCCGTCGACTTTGCTCCAGAAGTGCTTCTCGACCCGCTGACAGAACGGGTCACATCGTTCGCCATCGAGCAACGCTTCGAGGAGGCAGCCTGGGCCCGTGACCACCACCGAGCGGTCGTTCGTGCGCTGGAACGCCGCCGAATCTGGCGGTCGCTTCAGGCTGCCGGGCGGATCGAAGTCGAGTCGAACGGCGAGACTGCAGTGATCGATGCAGGACGCTTCGTCACGGCCTGGACGGGCAGCGACACGCCACTCATCGCTCCACCCGTCGACGGTGTGGCGTGCGACACCGCACCTTCGATCCTCGCCCAGGAGGAGGCGGAGGTCATTTGGAAGTGGGTGACGTCCGCCGACGCGCATCTCGCCGACGTGTCGGGAGAACTTTCGCTCCCCAGACGACGGGTCCGGAGTCTCGATCGACTCGACGACAGCGTCGTCAGCCTCAGCCCTTTGGCAGCCCCAGCATCATCTCGCCGATGATGTTGCGCTGGATCTGGCTGGTCCCGGCATAGATCGTGCCTGCCCGAGCGTTGAGGAACACCGACTGCCACGATGCAGTCGAGTTTGGGGCGCCCCAGTCGTCCGTACGGAACGCCGAGGAGGGTCGCCTGCCCTCGGCAATGAGGCCTTCGGGACCGAGAATGTCCATCGCCAGCTCGGTGAGAAGCGTGTGGTGTTCGGACCACCACACCTTGGTGACCGCGGCATCCGGACCGGGCTTGTGTCCCTTGGCGAACTTCGTCAGCTGCGAGTACCCCATGAAGCGCATGATCTCGACGCGCTCGTGCGCCTTCACGAGTCGTTGGCGGATCAGCGGATCGTCGATGGCGCCGTTGTCCTTCGCCAGCGCGATCAGTCGATCGAGCTCGGCCCGGAACGCGAGAGACGCGACGGCTGCATCCTTTCCCCGCTCGAATCCGAGCAGCGCCATGGCCACTCGCCATCCGTCGTTGACCTCCCCGATGATGTGATCGCGGGGCGTCCGCGCGTCCGTGAAGAAGACTTCGTTGAACTCCGAATCTCCGGACAGCATCTTGATCGGACGTACCTCAACGCCCGCCTGGTCCATCGGCACGAGCAGGAAGGAGATACCCCGGTGCTTGGGAGCCTCGGCGTCGGTGCGGGCGAGGACGAAGATCCAGTTGGCGAGGTGGCCGGCGGACGTCCACACCTTCTGGCCGTTGATGACCCACTCGTCGCCGTCCAAAATGGCCCGCGTCTTCACGCCGGCGAGGTCGGATCCGGCTTCGGGCTCGGAGTACCCCTGACACCAGACGTCTTCTCCGCTGACGATGCGCGGGAGGAAGTGCTGCTTCTGTGATTCGGTTCCGAGCGCGAGAAGTGTGTTTCCAAGCATGCCGACGGAGAACGCGTCATTCGGTCCCGCACTCGGCACGCCGGCTTTGGCGAATTCCTCCATCACCGCGATCGCTTCGATCTCGGTGAGACCGCGACCGCCGTATTCCGTCGGCCATTCCAGCCCGATCCAGCCACCCTCGGACAACTGCTTGCGCCATTGCTGGATCCAGTCGTGGAGCTCTTCGGTCGGCATCGACCCGGTGCCGGCCCAATCGTCTGCCAGGACCTCTTCGAGCCACGCCCGCGCCTCATACCGAACCGCTCCTGCACTCTCTGGCCAGTCGAAATCCATGTTGTCACCCACTCCGTTTCACGATCCCCCCAATCTACCGGGGTCGCGCCCCAGTGTTTCTTAGCGAACCAGCGCTTCACCAATGAAGCGTTACGACGACCAAAACACCTCGGCACGGTTTTGGTACGCGCAGCGCGCTATTCGTGAAGCGCTCATTCGCTAAAAACGGCGGGTGGCAGCGAGGGCTTGGGGGAGGGTGAAGCGGTTTTCGTAGAGGGCGCGTCCGACGATGACGGATTCGCACCCAGCGTTGGCGACGACCCGTAGGTCGTCCAGGGTGCCAACGCCGCCCGAGGCGATGACGCCAAACCGCGAGTCGGCCAGGACGGCCGTCAACAACGCCATCTCAGGGCCCTCCATCGTCCCGTCCCGTCCGATGCCGGTCACCAACAAACGCTTCACGCCCCGAGCGGCCAGGTCGTCGAGCACGTCGACGAGCACCCGTCCCTCGTCGAGCCAGCCGGCTCCTGTGGCGCGGCCGTCACGAACATCGACAGCCGCCACGACCCGCTCGGGGTCAAGGGCACCCAAGACGTCCGGATCCCACACGGCGGCGGTGCCCAGCACGACCCGTTGGGCGCCGGCGGCGAGCGCCGCTTCGGCCACTTCTGCGGTGCGGATTCCGCCGCCCACCTGGAACCGGATGCCGGCGGAGGCGAACGACTCCCACAGCCTCCGGTCCGGTCTCCCCGTCCGCGCCCCGTCCAGGTCGACCACGTGGACCAGCGCTGCGCCTTCGGCGATCCAGCGCTCGGCGCGGGCTACCGGATCGGGGTCGTAGACGGTCACCCGTTCGAAGTCGCCGTGGGTGAGCCGCACGACCGCACCGTCGAGGACGTCCACGGCGGGGATGATCTCGAGCATCCGTTCGAATCCAGTCTGTCCGGTAAGTGTGTCAGTGCGTGTGAGCGTGTCAGCGTGTGTTAGCGTGCTAAAGTGCTGTCTGCGTGAAACAGCACCCTATCACCGCAACCGAGGCCATATGACACTCCCCAATGACGACTGGCGCACCGACGACACCCGCGCCCTGTTCGAGGCGATCCTCCTCCTCGACACGGTCGAAGAGGCGGCCGCGTTCTTTCGGGACCTCTGCACGAGACGCGAACTCGAAGAGATGAGCTCACGTTGGGCGATCGCGCGTCTGTTGGAGGCAGGCCACCCATACCGCGAGATCTCCACCAGGACGGGGGCATCGACGGCCACCGTCACCCGTATCAACCAGTGGCGCCAGCACGGTGCCGGCGGCTACCGCACGATGCTCGACCGGACCTCGTCATGACCGTCCGACTCGCCGTCCCCAACAAGGGCCGGCTGCAGGAACCGACGATCCGCCTACTGAAGGACGCAGGACTCAGCTTCGAGGTGACCGATCGTTCCCTCACTGCGCGAGTCCGCAACGCCGAGATCGAACTCCTCTTCGTCCGCACCGAGGACATCCCGGAACTCGTCGACGACGGGGTGGCGGACGCCGGCATCACCGGCCAGGACCTCCTTGCCGAGGACGGAACGGATCTCGAACAGGTGCTCGAATTGGGATACGGGCACTGTCGAGTCTCCGCCGCCGTGCCCGCCACGTCCGCCGCCGAGAAAGTCGAGGATCTCGCCGGCTGCCGGATCGCCACCTCGCACCCGCGCATCGCCCAGACCTTCTTCGACGAGCGCGGCATCGACGTCGACGTCGTCCGCTTGCGCGGCTCGGTCGAGGTCGCCCCGAAGCTGGGCATCGCCGACGCCATCGTCGACCTCGTTTCGACCGGCTCGACACTGATCGTGAACGGCTTGCGTGAGATCGGCACACTTCTCGACTCCCAGGCCGTCCTCGTGTGGCGAGCCGATCACTCACATCTCGAAGCATCCCGATTGGAGACGGCCGTCCGCTCCGTGGTAGGCGCTCGTTCCAAGCGCTACATCGTCCTCAACGCTCCCCAGTCTTCCGTGCCGGAGATCGCTCGGATCATTCCCGGCCTCGAAGCGCCCACAGTCGTCCCACTCGCCGAAGACGGGTGGGTGGCGATCCACTCCGTCGTCTCTGCCGGCGAAGTCTGGAGCCTCCTCCCTCGGCTGGAGGCGGCGGGCGGCCAAGGCATCCTCGTACTGCCGATCACCCAGGTGCTCGGGTGACGGGCATGCGACGTCTCGTCTGGTCCGAGGTCGACGACGCCACCAGGCGCGACCTTCTCGAACGCAGCGCCGTCCCCGACCCCGAGGTCCGAGCGGTGGCCGTCGAGATCTGCGAGGACGTCCGCCAACGGGGAGCAACCGCGGTGTCCGAGTACGCCGAGCGGTTCGGGGGTGGGTTTCGCCGGATGACGAGTCAGGAGCTCGCCGACGCCCTCGACCGGACGCCGATCGCGGTCCAGGACGCCATCCGAGCCTCCGCCCGGGCGGTCGGGACCTATCACCGCACCCAGATCCCGACTCCGACCACGACGCAGACCGCCCCGGGCGTGACGATCGAGCGACGCTGGACACCGCTGGACCGGGTGGGGTGTTACGTGCCGGGCGGCAAGGCCGCCTATCCGTCGACCGTCGTCATGACAGCCGTCCCCGCCCGGGTGGCAGGCGTCTCCCAGGTCGTGGTCACCTCACCCGCAGGTCCTGACGGGCTCGTCGACCCGACCCTGGCCGCCGCCTGCTTTCTCTTGGGAGTCGACGAGGTCTGGGCGGTCGGCGGAGCGCAAGCCGTCGCCGCGCTCGCCTACGGAGCTGGCGATCTCGGTCGAGTCCAGAAGATCGTCGGACCAGGCAATTCCTGGGTGACGGCTGCCAAACTCGCCGTCTACGGGGCCGTCGCGATCGACCTTCCCGCCGGTCCGAGCGAAGTACTCGTCATGGCAGACCGGACGGCCGACCCCTATCTCGTCGCGGCAGATCTGCTGTGCCAAGCAGAGCACGGCCCCGACTCCCCCGCCATCCTCGTCACCGACGATCCCGCCCTGGGCGATGCCGTGGAAGCGGCGATATCCGAACTTCTCGGCCGACTCACTCGCGGCGACATCCTCGAACAGGCGCTCGGTAAACACGGGACGATCGTCACGGTCTCGGACCGCGCCACCATGATCGAAATTGCGAACCGATACGCCGGTGAGCACGTCACCGTCCTCACCGAGGAGGCCGAGACGATGGCCTCACAGGTGCGCGCGGCGGGCTCGGTGTACGTCGGACGATGGTCGCCTGAATCCGCAGGCGATTACGCCACTGGAGCCAACCACGTGCTGCCGACCGGCGGTCTCGCCGCCGCATGCGGACCCCTCTCCGTCGACGATTTTGGTTCATGGACGCAGATCCAAACTCTGACCGAAGAGGGTCTGTCCGCCCTCCTCTCCACCATCACCAACCTCGCAGAGGCGGAGGGCCTGGACGCCCACGCCCTCGCTGCGAGGATCAGATTCGAACGAACCGAGGAGCGATGATGTCCAGAACGAGCCAGGTCGACCGCACGACGAAAGAGACCGCGGTCGAAGTCGAATTGGACCTTGACGGGTCAGGAACCGTCTCCGTCGAGACCGGGGTCGGGTTCTTCGACCACCTCCTCACCTCCTTCGGCGCGCACGCCCTCTTCGACCTGCGGATCGTCACGAAGGGCGATCTCGAGATCGACGACCATCACACGGTCGAAGACACTGCACTCGCCCTCGGCACCGCCATCTCCACCGCACTCGGTGAGCGCGCCGGAATCCAGCGCTTCGGAGATGCCACCATCCCCATGGATGAGGCCCTGGCGCGCTGTGCGATCGATCTGAGTGGTCGCCCGTACGCCGTGGTCGACCTCCCGCTGCGACAGGAGGCCATCGGGAATCTCTCCACCCAGAACCTCTCCCATGCGATCGAGTCGCTGGCTCGCACCGGGGGTTTCTCCGTCCATCTGACTGCCTCCGGATACAACGACCACCACGTGGCGGAAGCCGCCTTCAAGGCGCTGGCTCGGGCGATGCGCGCCGCCACCGCTCGCGATCCGCGGCGTGACGGGGTGGCGTCGACGAAGGGCACGCTGAAGTGAACCGACCGGTCATCGCCGTCGTCGATCACGGGGCCGGCAATCTCGTGTCGATCGGCCGTGCCCTCGAACGGACAGGTGCCGAGGTTCGAATCGCCACATCCGGCGGCGACCTGCACAGCAGCGACGGGATCGTGCTGCCGGGTGTCGGGGCGACAGCGACCGTCATGGACGGAATACGCACCGGCGGATTCGAAACTGCCTTGCAGGAATGGACCCGTCCGCTGCTCGGCATCTGCGTCGGGATGCAGGTCCTCTTCGAAACCTCGGACGAGGATGACGCACAATGCCTCGGCCTTCTCGCTGGCAGCAACCAACGGCTTGTCGACGCCCCGACACTCCCCCACATCGGCTGGAACGAGATCGACACGGTCGCCGATCCGCTGTTCGACGGGCTCGGCGACCGTCCCGAGGTGTATTTCGTCCACTCGTACGCCCCTGTCCCGGTCTCAGAAGACGTCGTGATCGCACGCTCCTCGCATGGTGCGTCCTTCGTGGCCGCCGTCCGCCGCGGAAACGTCGCCGGCACCCAGTTCCACCCCGAGCGTTCGGGCGGTACGGGCCTGACGATCCTCGGGAACTTCGTGGTCTCCACGGTCGGCGCCCGGACATGACCGTCCGCATCCGCCTGATCCCGTGTCTCGATGTCCGCAACGGACGCGTCGTCAAGGGGGTCAACTTCGTGAACCTGACAGACGAGGGTGATCCGGTCGAACTCGCAGAGCGGTATGCGTCCGAGGGAGCCGACGAGATTTGTTACCTCGACATCTCGGCCTCTCCAACCGGGAGACCGACGATGCTCGATGTGGTTCGCAGGACGGCGGAGAACGTCTTCATCCCACTCACGGTCGGAGGTGGCGTCCGGAGTTCTGACGACATGAAGGCGACACTGAGGGCCGGTGCCGACAAGGTGGGAGTGAACACTGCTGCGGTGGCGCGTCCGGATCTGATCTCGGAGTGCGCCGCCCGGTTCGGACGCCAATGTGTGGTTCTCGCCATCGACGCCCGCCGCACAGCCGATGGGACCTTCGAAGTGGTGGTGAACGGTGGACGCACACCCACAGGCCGTGACGCGATTGCGTGGGCGATCGAAGGAGTCGAACGAGGAGCCGGCGAGATCCTGCTCACGTCGATGGACGCCGACGGGACCAAGGACGGATTCGACCTATCTCTCACGCGGGCGGTCTCCGATGGGGTCGGTGTTCCTGTCATCGCATCCGGTGGCGCCGGTACGGCCTCGCATTGCATCGAGGCTGTGACCCGAGGAGGAGCATCAGCGGTATTGGCGGCGTCGATCTTTCACCGAAGAGAAATCGAGATCGTGACCGTCAAGCGGGCGATGGCCGCGGCCGGGATCCCCGTGCGAGGCGCCGCATGATCAAGTTCCCTGACACTGCCGACCTGGTACCCGCCGTCGTCCAGGACCCGGACTCGGGACGCGTCCTCATGTTGGGATGGATGAACGCAGAGGCATACGGCCGCACCCTCGAGACCGGGTTCGTCACGTTCTGGTCCCGGTCCCGCCAGGTTCTCTGGGAGAAGGGGGCAACCAGCGGGAACCGTCTCACCTTCGACTCGCTCGAATGGGATTGCGACGCCGACACGATCCTCGTCCTCGCCCGCCCGACAGGACCCGTCTGTCACACGGGAACGGTCACCTGTTTCGACGACACCCCACTCGGTCCGGGCCTGTCCCGGCTCGACAAACTGTGGGAGGTGATCGCCGACCGTGCCGAAAACCTGCCAGACGGCTCGTACACGACGTCCTTGATCCGCGCCGGTGCGGAGGGCGCTGGGCGGAAAGTGACCGAGGAAGCGGTCGAAGTCCTCCTCGCCGCCAAAGATCACTCCGCAGGTACGGCCGATGATCGGCGGGTGGCCGAGGAAGTCGCCGACCTCATGTTCCACACCTTGGTCGTACTGGCAGAGCGCAAGATCGACCCGGCACTGGTCCTCGACGTACTCGAAGAACGCCAACGCTGATCTCTCCTAGCTTCCCGCAGAACCCTGCCAGCATGACCCGCATGCGCCGGATCCTGATGTTGGTCGTCCTCGTGCTCGTGGCCGCCGCATGCTCGGAGGGGACGGCGACAGGCGACCTCGGGCCAGAATTGGCGACGATCACCGTCGACGAGTTCGAGGCAGAGATCGGGTCCTCTGACCGTCCCCTGGTCGTGAACCTGTGGGCGTCGTGGTGCATCCCCTGTCGTTCCGAGGCGCCGCTGCTGCGTCAGGCCCACGCAACGTTCGGCGCTGACGTCCGTTTCCTGGGGATCGCCACGGAGGATTCCCCTCGCGATTCCCTGGCGTTCCTGGAAGAGTTCCAGCTCACCTTCGACAACCGTTCTGACCGGCCCGGCGCCATTCGCGCGCATCTGGGCGCAGTGGGGCTCCCTGTCACGATCTTCGTACGTCCTGGCGGCGAGATCCTGCGCACCCACTTCGGCGTCATCGACGATGCCACCCTCGCGTTGGGAATCGACGATCTCCTCGCAGACGGCTGATGGAACTCACGCTTCTCGCAGCCGCCCTCACCGGCGCAATGTCGGTCTGGATCGCCAACCGGTTGCTGCGAACACGAGTTTCGGTGGATCGACCGACGGATGTCCTGGTCGGTGCCGCAGCGGTGGGTCTGCTGATCGGACGGCTGGCAGCGATGATCGGTGCAGGCGTGAACCCGGTCATGCGACCGGCCGACATCCTTATCGTTCGTGGCGGCGTCTCGACTGGTTTCGCCGCCCTCGGCGCGCTGGGTGTCCTCGCCTGGACCAACCGTGACCGTCTTCCCATGGCCCTTGACCAGTTGGCCCCTGCGGCTCTCGCCGGACTCGCCGGATGGCACGGAGGCTGCGTGTGGCGGGGCGCCTGTCTCGGCACGGCGTCCGAACTCCCTTGGGCGATCACATCTGCTGGCACATCAATCACCCGTCACCCGGTTGAGCTCTATGCAGCCGTCGGATTCGTCGTCGCCGCACTCGTGACAGCACGCTTCATGGATCGACCGTGGACCGGCGTCGGCGTCGGCCTCATCCTGGCTGGAGCCGTGCGGCTGGCGACAGAACCGTTGCGAGTGTCCATCACCGGCGGACCGGTCGGGTGGTACGTGGCGGCCATCGTGGTCGGAATCGGTACCGCGGTCGTTGGTCAGAGACTGACGCGCACCCGCCCACCGGGACCGTCCTCGATGGAGATCTCTCCGCCGTGAGCTTCGACCAGGCCGCGGGCGATCGCCAGCCCGAGTCCCGCGCCTGCGCCGTCCCGCGTTCTGGCAGCGTCGCCGCGACGGAACCGTTCGAAGGCCACGGTCCGAATCTCGGAGCTGAACCCGGGACCGTCGTCCGAGACGGTCACGAACGGTCGACCGTCGGCGGTCCCGACCATGACCCGCACCACTCCACCGTCCGGTGAGAACCGGACCGCATTGTCGACCAAGTTGCGCAGCACCCGCCCCATGGCCCAGGGGTCTGCCTCGACCGCCACCCGCACATCGGTCACTGCCTCGATCGTGACGTCGCGCCGGGCGGCGATGGGTGCCAGGACCTCGGCAGTCTCGTCGGCCAGTTCAGCCAGATCCACCGACTCGAGATGCAGGTCGACGGTGCCCGCCTCAGTCCGTGAGTACAAGAACAGGTCTTCGACGAGCCGCGCCAGATGGGTGACATCTCGCTCCATCCCGGCCAGGAGTTTCGGATCGACATCGACCACCCCGTCCTGCGCCGCTTCGATCGTGGCCCGGAGCGAGGCGAGAGGTGTCCGCAGATCGTGTCCGACCGAGGCCATGAACACCGCCCGTTCCTGTTCGGCGGCGTCGAGTTGGGTTGCCATCGCGTCGAAGGCGGCTGCCAGCCGGCCGACCTCGTCTCTCCGGGTCACCCCCGCACGAGCCGAAGGCTCGCCCGCAGCCAACCTGACCGCCGCGTCACTCACGCGGGCGAGATCTTCACCGGCTTGGCGTCCGAAGGCGATCGCCAGTGCCGAACCGAGCCCGACCCCCAGCGCGAGTGCGGCCAGGACCAGATTTCGGTCGTGGACGGATAGGAACATCGTCTGGGCGGCCAGGAAGACGGCAAGCCCGGCGACGCCGACAGATGCGACCGCAATCAGCTGCAACGAAGACCCGAGCGAACGCAGCCTCGTACTCACCGCTCGAGCGCCGAGGAACACGATCACCGTCACCACTGCGGCGACGCCGTAGATCGCCGCCAACGAGAGCCGCTCTTCGGTGGTGGGCTGCATCGAGACTTCGGTGAGCAGAAGGACGCCGGCGACGATGGCGGCGACGGCCGCGACCAGTCGGATCACGGTTGGAACCGATAGCCGACGCCCCATACCGTCTCCAACCAGCGCGACTCGTCCGCTTCCGGTTCGAGCTTGGTTCGAAGACGCCGGATGTGAACCGTCACAGTGGCTGGGTCCTGCCACTCCGACGAGGAGTCCCACACGTCCATCAGCAACTGGTTGCGGCTGAAGGCTTCCCGGGGTCGACTCGCCATGTGGGTGAGGAGGTCGAACTCCTTGGCGGTGAGATCCACAGTCCGATCCCCCACTGTGACCTCGCGGGCTGCAACGTCGATGACCAGTTCACCGTGCTCGATGCGGCCGCCCTCCGGCCGCCGACGGGTACGGCGCAGCACGGTACGCACCCTGGCGACGAGTTCCCGCGGTGAGAACGGCTTGACGACATAGTCGTCGGCGCCAAGCTCGAGACCGGCGACCCGGTCGGACTCCTCCGCACGGGCAGTGAGAAGGATGACTGGCAGTTCCGAGGTCTCTCTCATCTCGGCCAGCAGGTCGAGACCGGAAGCGCCGGGAAACATCACGTCGAGGACGACAAGATCGGGAGGAGTCCGGGCGAGCAGAGCCCGCGCTTCCGCAGCGTCCGACGCCTGATCGACCCGGAAGCCCTCGCGTTCGAGATAGGCCGACACGACTTGACGAACCCGTGGCTCGTCGTCGATCAGCAAAATCCGGTCGGGACGGGTAGCCATGTCGACATCGTATGGCGAGCAGTGCCGTCACGCGAGATCGGAACCCAACGGTTTCGCAACTGTTTCCGTCCGGGGCAGAGAGAGGCCATACACTCGCCCGGTGCCCGATCCTCTCGTGATGCTCGACGACGTCTCGGTCCGGTTCGGACCGACAACGGTCCTTTCCGATGTCAGCCTGCGGGTTGCGCCTGGAGCAGTCGTCGGGGTCGCCGGCCGCAACGGCGTCGGCAAGACGACCCTTCTCGGAGTGATCGCGACCCTGGTCCCGATCAGCGGCGGCCGCGGCTCGGTGCTCGGCGAGGCGTTGGGCACTCCCGGGAGCCGGGCGGTGCGACCGCGGATCGGCTGGTCCGGACATGATCCTGCGCTCTATGACCACCTCACGCTCCGCGAGAACCTCCATCTCGTCGCCGACCTCGCCGCTCTCGACCGGTCGATGGCCGATGAAACCCTCGACAGGGTTGGACTGGGGGCGGCCGGCCACCGGCTCGCCGGTGAATCTTCCAACGGGATGCGCCGCCGTACCGATTTGGCGTCGCTCCTGATGCGGCGACCCGAACTCCTTTGCCTCGACGAAGCCCACGCCGGACTCGACGAAGACGCAGACGCAATTATCGACGTCCTGGTCGAACTGACGCGAACGGCGGGCGGGGCTGTTGTCATGGTCTCGCATGACGCCGAACGCCTCCGAGCCGATTGCGACGAGGTCCACTCGCTCGATCCGGGTGCGGGATGAAGCGATTCTGGCGCCAGGCGTTGGCGATCGCCCGCCGGGACCTCGTCGTCGAAGGCAGGTCTCGTGAGACCGTGGCAGTCGTGGTGCCGTTCGCGGCTGCGGCCGTGTTTGTCGTTCCGTTTGCAACTGACGCGCTCGACGTGCGTCTCGCCACCCTGGCGTTTCCCGTGTACTGGCTTGTGGGGCTTCTGTTCGGGATGCAGGTCGCCCTCCGGCAGACAGCGGTCGAGACGACGGCCCAACGACGCCACCTGGCCCTGCTGGGGGTGGACCCGGTCGCCCGTTTCACCGGACGGGTCGTCTCGGGTTCGGCGCTGATCCTCGTCGTCCTCGCGGTCACCGCTCCGCTCGTCTTCCTCTTCTACGACCCTGACCCGATTCCCCGTCCGTGGCCGATG
>JBBDQP010000012.1:0-1780 GCA_040905965.1 Acidimicrobiia bacterium | reverse complement strand
GAGGGGGGACTCCGCTCAGTCACACACTCACGGAGCGCGCTAGCTTCCAAACCAGCAACACAGGAGCAGCGCGGATGAGCGAAGTGGCATACCGATCGGTCGTCGAGGTCGAACGGATCAAGGGTCCGATGCGTCGCGCCTGGCTTCCCGCCCTGGACGAGCCGATCACCTTCGGGGTGCACTCGGCCATCGCCGAGCATTACGGCGTTTCCCCCGACGACTACCCGCCGGACGCCACCACCATCGACTACCTGGTGTCCGCCGCCGCCGGTTGACTGACTGGCACCCTGGGAGGCGCGCTGGAGGCGCGTGGCATCAACGCAAGCAACGGGTCACTTCGATCGACCACCGTCGGCGAGGTCGAGAAGGACGGTCGTGTCCTGATCCTCAAACGCATCCACGTCACCTATCACCTGTCCGGTGTCGAAGAAGACCAGAAGGAAGCTGCCGAGCGGGTCCTCGAGTTCCACGCCCGCTACTGCCCGGTCGCCCGCTCGATCGAAGACTCGATCGACATCACAACCGAACTCGAATACGTCTGAGTTCTGTGACCTGAAGGATGGCGAAGACCGCCACGCCGACAGTGGCGACAGCCAGTGCCACCTTTCCGGAACCCGACATCGTCCCGGGAATCGCGAGGATGATGCCGGCACCGACGATCCATCCCACATCACCGGCGGCGGCCATGGGTGCAACCCGGGGGAGGTGTTGCGGCCGACCCGCTCCCCAGAGGAGGAACACAACCCATCCCAGGAGTCCGAATCCGACTCCGATCGACAGCCTGGCGTCCACTGCGAAGACGTGCGCCAGATTGGAGCCTCCAACGATGAGCACCAACGCCGCCAAACCCGAGTAGGCGGCGTTCGCGCGCAGCATTGTTTCGATTCGCATCTGAGTCCTCTCTGTTCTCGGACTCCAGCAAACCGGACCGGGGGCGCCAGGTCGATACCCGATGAGGGAATTGCGGGAATGCCCTTTCTGGTGAAGAGTTGTCTCGAAGATGGACACAACACCGTTCGGACACGGCCTTCGGCAGTGGCGACGCATTCGCGGCGTGAGCCAACTCGAACTCGCAGCGCGTGCGTCCACCACCACCCGGCATGTCTCGTATCTCGAAACTGGGCGTTCCCGACCCTCTCGCGGCATGGTGGAGCGATTGGGCGACGCCCTCGCCATCCCCCTCCGGGAGAGAAACCGTCTGCTGCGGATGGCGGGGCTGGCCCACGTCTATCCCGAAGGCGACCTGTCTTCAGGTGATCTCGAGCCGTTCCGTCGGGTGATCGATCGCCTGCTCAGTTCTCATGAGCCATTCCCCGCGCTCGTGCTCGACCGGCATTGGAACGCCATCCAGACCAACACCCCAGCCGAGCGACTCCTCGCCTGGTCAGATGAACGGAATCTGATCCGTCTCACTCTCGGTGCATGGCGGCCTCTGACCGAAAACTGGGACGAGATTATCTCCGCGCTCGAAGACCGCCTGGTGGCCGACCTGCTGCGCTTTCCCGACGACCCGACCCTGATCGAATTGCACGACGCCGTGCGCGCCGAGGTCGGAGGACGCCGGAGCCCGACGTTGCCTGACTCACGAGTGATCTGTCCCCGATTCCGCTTCGGTGAGCACGTTGTTCGCACGGTGACGGTGGCTGCCCACTTCGAGTCGACCGCCGACGTGACCCTCGATGAGACCCGGGTCGAGTTGATATATGCGGAGGATGCAGAGGCGGAGCGCTTCTTCAGAGGTCTGGACGACGGATCAATCCGATTCCCGAACTGACGTTCG